>NZ_JBQQBY010000016.1:0-182214 GCF_052246385.1 Streptomyces sp. 8N616
AAGCCCAGCCGGTCGGCTCCGGCCCGTTGGTATGCCTCCGCGGTGACGTTGGCGGCGGCGGCCAGATCGGCGGGCGGTGCGAACCGACGCTCCTCCTTGAGCAGGTTGGCCAGGCTCTCGTTGCTCATGCGCGGACTCCTTGTGCTGGGTGAGCGGCCGGACAACGGGGCGGCAGTCTTCCGCTGTCCGGCCGCTTGCTTACGAGGGCGTGGTGGTGCCGGTGCGCCGGTACGTGTCGGCGCTCAGTGGGCGCCTACGCCGGTGAGGGAGCGGACCTCGAGTTCGGCGTACTTGGCGCCGCCCGCGGCCTCGTCCTTGCTGAGCAGCGAGCCGATCCAGCCGCAGAGGAAGCCGACCGGGATGGAGATCAGGCCCGGGTTCTCCAGCGGGAACCACTGGAAGTCCGCCCCTGGGAACATGGACGTCTCCTTGCCGGAGACGACCGGGGAGAACAGCACCAGCAGCACCGCGGTGGACAGTCCGCCGTAGATCGACCACAGCGCGCCCTGCGTGGTGAAGCGCTTCCAGAACAGGCTGTACAGGATGGTGGGGAGATTGGCGGAGGCGGCCACGGCGAAGGCCAGTGCCACCAGTCCGGCCACGTTGAGCTTGCCCGCGAAGACGCCGAGCACGATGGCGGCGGCGCCGATGCCGACCGCGGCGATCCGCGCGGCGCGCACCTCTTCCTTCTCACTGGCCTGACCCCTCCGGATGACGTTGGCGTACAGGTCGTGCGCGAAGGAGGAGGACGAGGCCAGGGTCAGTCCCGCGACCACGGCGAGGATGGTGGCGAAGGCGACCGCGGAGATCATCGCGAGCAGGATGGCACCGCTGCTGGAGCCCGCTCCGCCGCCGATCTCCTGTGCGAGCAGCGGTGCGGCGGTGTTGCCGGCCGGGTTGGAGGCGATGATGGTCTCCTGTTTGATCAGCGCGGCGGCGCCGAAGCCCAGCGCGATGGTCATCAGGTAGAAGCCGCCGATGATGCCGATGGCCCACAGCACCGATTTCCGCGCCACCTTGGCGGTGGGCACGGTGTAGAAGCGGATCAGGATGTGCGGCAGCCCGGCGGTGCCCAGCACCAGCGCGATGCCCAGCGAAATGAAGTCGATCCTGCTGGTGGTGGACACCCCGTACTTCAGCCCCGGCTCCAGGAACGCCGCGCCCTTGCCGCTGTTCTCGGCCGCCGCCCCGAGCAGGGTGGAGACGTTCCAGTGGAACTTGCTCATCACCAGGATCGTGATCAGCAGGGTGCCGCAGATCAGGAGCACCGCCTTGATGATCTGCACCCATGTGGTGCCCTTCATCCCGCCGATGGTCACGTACAGGATCATCACGACGCCGACCAGCACCACGATGAGGTTCTTGCCCACATCCCCGGTGATGCCCAGGAGCAGCGCCACCAGGGCGCCGGCCCCGACCATCTGCGCCAGCAGGTAGAAGATCGACACCACGATGGTGGAGACGCCCGCGGCGGTACGCACCGGCCGCTGCCGCATCCGGTACGCCAGCACGTCGCCCATGGTGAACCGGCCCGAGTTCCGCAGGGGTTCGGCCACCAGTAGCAGGGCCACCAGCCACGCCACCAGGAACCCGATCGAGTACAGGAATCCGTCGTACCCGGCCAGCGCGATCGCCCCGGCGATGCCCAGGAAGGACGCGGCCGACATGTAGTCCCCGGAGATCGCCAGACCGTTCTGGAAACCGGTGAACGACCGGCCGCCTGCGTAGTAGTCGGTGGCGTCCTTGGTGTGCCGCCCTGCCCACACGGTCACAGCCAGCGTCGCCGCCACGAACACCGAGAACAGCGAAATGATCAATGTGCGGTGCTCGCCGGTGCTGCTCTCGGCCGCGAGCTGCAGAACAGCCGTGCCGGTGCTGCTGCCGATGCCGGTGCCAGTCATCACCGTGCCTCCCCCGTGTGCTCATCGGCGAGGGCCGCGGCCAGGCGCCTTTCGGCCTCGGCCCTGATCCGCTCGGCCTGCGGGTCGAGCTTGGCGCCGGCGTGCCGCGCGTACCACCAGGCGATGGCGAAGGTGGTGGCGAACTGGAGCACGCCGAGGACGAACGCCATGTTGATGTGGCCGACGACCTGGGTGCTCATGAAGTCGCCCGCGTAGTTGGACAGCAGGACGTACAGCAGGTACCAGGCGCAGAAGCCGAGCGTCATGGGGAAGGCGAAGGAGCGGTGCGCATGGCGCAGCCGGGCGAAGTCCTCCCCTGCCTGAATGTCCGTGTATGTGGCGGAGGGTGGGGGACTCGCGGTCGGTGCGGGGCGGCTCATCGTGGCCTCCTGGCGGCTCGAGGGTTCCGAGGTCGCCCGGTGGTGCGGGGGAGGAAGAGGGGCCGGATTCGCTCGCCGCCGCACCGCCGGGCGCCGTCACCGTACGAGCGCAGGTGGGGCGGGGGCACGGTGCCGTCACGCGGATTGCCGTGAACGGGCCGCTGGATGCGGCGGGTGGTCGGGCCGTGCGGCGAACGGTAGGGCAGCCGCGACGAACGGTCAGTGCCCGGCCGTACAGCCGGTGCCTGGTCATCCATCCGCTACCTGTTCGTACAGCCGGTCACTACCAGGTGGTTCAGCGTCAGTGCCCGGCGGTCCGGTTGGGCCGGCGCGGCATGTCGAGTGACTCGGGCAGGTGCAGGCGCAGCAGGGCGTGCGCGGTGCCGGGCGGAACGCTGCGCCGCGTCAGCAGGGACACTCCGGTCATCACCGCGAACGCGAGGGGCACGCTCCAGGCCGCCGGCCGGGTCAGCAGCGCCTCGGCCCAACCGGTGTACGGGATGCCGATCATGGTGGCGGCCACGGTAGCCATGGCAGCGCCACCCCCGGCCAGCAGCCCCGCTGCGGCGCCCTGCGGAGTGAGTCCCCGCCACCAGATGCCCAGGAGCAGCAGCGGGCAGAAGGACGATGCGGCCACGGCGAAGGCCAGTCCGACGACGTCCGCGACCGGCCGCTGGACGACGGCGAGGGAGAGCAGGCAGGGGACGGAGGCCGCGGCCACACCGGCGAGCCGGAGCCGCAGCACGACGCCGCGGGCCTCGGACTTGGGCTCGGCCGTGATCTCCGAACGGCGCGGTCCGCGCACCGCCGTGCCCCGCCGCATCCGCTCCAGCTCCTGGCCGAGGACGCCCGCCACCGACATGGTCAGCCCGGAGGCCGTCGAGAGGAACGCCGCGAACGCGCCCGCCGTCAGCAGCGTGCCGAGCAGGGCGCCACCGGGACCGCCCAGCAGCCGGTCGGGAAGCAGCAGCACCGTGGCGTCAGGGCGGCCGGTCATGAGCAGTTCCGGGGTGTAGAGGCGGCCCAGCGCTCCGTACACGGGCGGGAGCAGGTAGAAGGCGACGAGCAGCCACAGCACGGCCCAGGTGGTGCGGCGGGCCGCCTGCCCATCGGGGTTGGTGTAGAAGCGCACGATGACGTGCGGGAGCCCCATGGTGCCGAGCAGCGTCGCGAGAAGCAGCGAGTACGTCCCGTACACCGGGTGTTCGGTGCCCGCCAGCGGCCGGGTCCAGTCCCGCCCGGTGCGCGGTGCCTCGTCCACGGGGTACGGCACGTCGGCCCCGGCGGGGAAGGCGACGCGGGTCTCCTCGCCGATCCGGTGCTCGCCCCGCCCGAGCCGCAAGGGCTTCCCGTCCAGCCTCTGCCCGTCGAGGCGGCCGCGCACCGTCACCTCCACCGGTGCATCGACCCGGACCGTCACCTCCTGGTGCACGGTGACGGTGGTCGCCTCGCGGAACCGCGGCGGGGCGTCGGCGTCCGCCCAGGGGGCACCGTCGGCGCGCCAGGCCAGCAGCAGGAAGATCACGGGGACGGCGAGCGCGGTGAGCTTCAGCCAGTACTGGAAGGCCTGGACGAAGGTGACGCTGCGCATGCCGCCGGAGGCGACCGTCAGCATGACGACGGCGGTGACGACCACGGGTCCGACCCACAGCGGCGCGCCGGTGACGGTGCGCAGGGTCAGACCCGCGCCCTGCAGCTGGGGGAGCAGATACAGCCAGCCGATGCAGACGACCAGCACGGCGGCCAGCCGCCGCACCCGTGTCGACTGCAGCCGGGCCTCGGCGAAGTCCGGCACGGTGTACGCGCCCGAGCGGCGCAGCGGCGCGGCGACGAAGGCGAGCAGCACCAGATACCCGGCGGTGTAGCCCACGCCGTACCAGAGCATGTCCGCGCCGTAGGCCAACACCAGCCCCGCGATGCCCAGGTAGGAGGCGGCCGACAGATACTCGCCGCCGATCGCGGAGGCGTTGCGCAGCGGGGAAACGGCGCGCGAGGCGACGTAGAAGTCGGAGGTGGCGCTCCCGGGGCGCAGCCCGTAGACGCTGAACAGGGCCGTGGCGACACAGACGAGGGCGACCGCCACGACGGGCTGGACGGTCACGAGCGCTCCACCAGATCGGCGAAGTCGCACTCGATCTTCCTCGCCTGGCGCTGGTGGACGAACGCGAGCCCGAGGATCACCGGGTGCACGGCCACGCCGATGAGCAGCCAGGACGCCGGGATTCCCAGCAGGGACGCGTCGCGCAGCGCGGAGATGGAGGCGAGCAGAAACGGCAGTACGCCGAGCAGCACCGCCAGTGCGCCGACGACGGCCGCAGCGAGCCGGAACTGGGCGCGCATGAGCGAGCGGAGGTAGATGTCGCCGAGCGGGGTCTGGCGGCCGAGATCGTCGGTGACCGGCGCGCGCACCCCGGGCACCCGCTGGGAGCTGCGGGCGGCAAGGGTGCGCGGATGGGCCACGGTGACCCTCCCGGGGCCGGCCTCCGCGGTGCTCGGGTCCTCGGTGGAGGCGGGCGGTACCGGCGGTACCGGCGGTACCGGCGGTACTGGTGGTACGCCGGTCATGTCACACCGCCGGAGCCGGCGGTGTGCCCGGCTTCCCGGCCCGCCCGACCAGCACATCCCGGACCTCGCGAGTGTGGCGCCTGCTCACCGGCAGCAGCTGGTCACCGAGGCGTACGTACGTCCGTCCGGCCTCCAGCCGCAGCTCCTGTACGTGGTGGGCGGCGACGAGGTGACTGCGGTGGATGCGGACGAATCCGGCGTCGCGCCAGCGTTCCTCGAGCGTGGCCAGCGGGATCCGCAGCAGGTGGCTGCCCGACGGGGTGTGCAGCCGCGCGTAGTCGCCGTGTGCTTCGACGTACCGCACCTCGCTGCGCTGGACGAACCGGGTCACACCCGCCAGCTCGACGCTGATGACCTCGTCGCCCTGCCGCTCCGCACCGTAGGACCGCGCCGCACCGTCAGACTGCTCCACACCGTCAGGCCGCGTCGCATCATCAGAACGTCCCGCCCTGTCCTGCTCGTTCGTGGGCTCGGCGATACGCCGCACCGCCTCCGCGAGGCGCTCCGGGGCCACGGGTTTGAGCACATAGTCCGCGGCCCGCAGGGCGAAGGCCTCCACGGCATGGTCGTCGTGCGCGGTCACGAAGACCACCTGCGGCGGGTGGACGAACCGGGACATCACCCGCGCCAGGGCGAGCCCGTCGAGACCGGGCATCCCGATGTCGAGGAACACGGCGTCCACCGGCTCCCCGGCGGCCAGCGCCCGGTCCAGACCGAGCAGCGCCTGCTGCCCGTCGTTCGCCGTCCGCACATCCGCCACCCGCGGATCGCGGCGGAGCAGGTACGCCAGCTCCTCCAGGGCCGGCACCTCGTCGTCCACCGCGAGAACGTGCAGCATGGCGCGCAGATTATCCACGCTCGTCCGGGATGGGAACCCGCTTGCCTGCGCTGATTCACGGGCGACGGCGGGCAGCGCCCTTACAGTCCCACCGGGCCGGTCTGGACCGCCTGGGGGTGGAACTTCGGCACCCGGACGTGCACCTTCGTGCCGGCGCCGGGGGCGGTCTCGATGACGAGTCCGTAGGCGTCCCCGTACACCTGGCGCAGCCGTACGTCCACGTTGCGCAACCCGATCCCCGGTGAGCGCGGTCCGTCGGCCGCGTCTCCCGCATGGTTGTCGAGGGTGCGCGCGAGCTGCTCGGGATCGATTCCGGCGCCGTCGTCCTCGACGGTGATGAGCGCCTCGCTGCCACCGTCCTTGGCCGTGATGACCAGGTGCCCCGGCCCCGTCTTGCGCTCCAGGCCGTGCCGTACGGCGTTCTCCACCAGCGGCTGCAGGCAGAGGAACGGAACCACCACGGAGAGCACCTCGGGGGCCACGCGCAGCGAGACCTCCAGCCGGTCGCCGAAGCGTGCGCGCTCCAGCAGCAGATAGCGGTCGGTGCACCGCAGCTCCTCGGCGAGCGAGGTGAAGTCGCCGTGCCGGCGGAAGGAGTAGCGGGTGAACTCGGCGAACTCCACGATGAGCTCCCGCGCGCGCTCGGGATCGGTACGCACGAAGGAGGCGACCGTGGAGAGGGAGTTGTAGATGAAGTGCGGCGAGATCTGTGCCCGCAGCGCCCGCAGCTCCGCCTCGGCGGCGACCTCGCGCGACCGGTCCAGCTCGGCGAGCTCGAGCTGCGCCGACACCCAGCGCGCGACCTCGGCGGCGGCCCGGACCAGGCCGGGGGAGACCTGGGCCCCGTACACCGCGAGCGTGCCATCCACCCGTCCGGCCACGACCAGCGGCACCACCACGCCCTGACGCAGCGGGCAGTCGGGAGTGGCATGGGCCGTCTCGCGGGCGCCGATGACCTGGGTACGTCCGCTGCGCAGCGTCTGCCGGGCATGGCCGGGCACGGCGGCGGTGTGCTCACACCCCGGCTCCGGTGCGAGCCCGTCCCAGGCCAGCACCTCACCCGACGCGTCCGTCAGCGCGAGCGCGGGCACTCCGAGCAGCGTGCGCAGATGCCGCCCCGACCGCCGGGCACTCTCCTCGTTGAGCCCTGACCGCAGCGGCGGCGCGGCCAGCGAGGCGGTGTGCAGGGTCGCGTAGGCCGCCCGCTCCTGAGGAGTCCCGTACTGCCGGTTGCGCCCCACGCGCACGGCGGCGTACGCGGCTGCGCACACCGCCAGCACCGCGGCGAGGAGCAGGGCTGCCGCCCCGACGGAAATCCCCGACATGCCCGGACAGTACCTCGAGCGGGGCCGACTGCAGCTGTGCGGGTTTGCTCCTCAGCGGGCGCCGCCGAGAATCGGCAGGTTCCAAGGCCGGGGGTCGTCGCACAGCGGGTCGGCGACCACGGAGAGGTGGAAGTGGCTCGTGTGCTGATTGGGCCCGTCATAGGGCACCCACTGCCACGGGTGGTACTCCGGGCGTGAGTCCAGGATCAGCCCGTTGGCGATGATGTACTTGATCCGCGGATCGCGGCTGGCGGCCAGTTCGTCGGTGATCAGGTCGATGTCCACCCCATGGGCCGGGTCATGGGTGTAGTCCCGGGCCGTGACGATGCCCGGCCCGTACCACGGGTTGTGATCACTGTCCCTGCCTTGGTGGTCGCCGTCCCCGATGCCTCCATCGTGTTCCGTGCTGCGTGCGGGAAATCGCTTGTTCAGCTGTTCCAGCAGTACGTCCAGGCTGCGTGCGACTCGCCAGTCCACGTGGTCCTCCCCGTTTCTTCTCATCTCTTCTCGTTGCTTGTGGTTGTCACTCGAGTCTTGACGGGTGTCGGCCCGCCGGTCCAAGGGTTGCGTTGCCTCGCGTGTTGGAACGTCATGTGTCCCCGCACCGTGGGCGGTAGGGCAGGTCAGGAATCAGCCGGGCCCACTGGGCCGGGCTGACCGTGCCGATGGTGCGGCAGACCTGCGTGGTGCGATGACGCAGGTCCAGGTCCCACAATCGTGTCGTTCCGTCGGAGCTGCCGCTGGCCAAGGCCTTGCCATCGGGGCCGAACCGAACCCCCCACACAGTGTCGTCGTGGCCGGTGAGGGTGGCGATCTCCCGGCGGGCGGCGGCGTCCCACACTTTGACGGTCCTGTCATTGCCGCTGCTGGCAAGCGTTCTCCCGTTGGGGCTGAACGCGACGCTCCGCACCGAACCTGTATGGCCGGCGAGCGTGGCCGTCGGCCGGTGAGCCGCGGCGTCCCACAGCCTCACCGTCCCGTCGTTGCCGCTGCTGGCCAGGGCGTTGCCGTCGGGGCTGAACGCGACTCCCTGCACCGAACCGGTGTGGCCGGTGAGGGTGGCGATCTCCCGGTGCCCCGTCACACCCCAGAGCTTCACTGTCCCGTCGTCGCTCGCCGTGGCCACGGTGCGGCCGTCCGGGCTGAAGGCGACCCCGTTGACGAAGTCCGTGTGCTCGGTGAGGGTGGCGACGTCCCTGCGGCCCGCCACCTCCCATAGTTTCGCGGTCCAGTCGTCGCTGCCGGTGGCAAGGAGTCTGCCGTCCGGGGTGAATGCCACGGACATGACCGCGCCGGTGTGGCCGGTGAGGGTGGCGGTCTGTCTGCGTCCGGCCACGTCCCACACCCTCGCCCGGTGGTCGGCGCCTCCGCTGGCGAGCAGTTTGCCGTCCGGGCTGAATGCCACTGCCGTGACCGGGCCGGTGTGGCCGGTGAGGGTGGCGATCTGTCTGCGGTCGCCCACGTCCCAGATCCTCACCCGGTGGTCGGCTCCGCCGGTCGCGAGGAGCCTGCCGTCAGGGCTCAGCGCCACGCTCGAAATCTCGGTGACCGGATGGGTGATGAGAGCCGACCTGTCGAGGTCCCAGAGCGCCGTGGTGCGGTCGAAACCCGCGGTTGCCAGGGAGTTTCCGCGGCTGCTGAACGCGACTTCCAGGACGTAGTCGGTATGACCGGACAGTGAGGTGATCAACCGGCGTCCGGCCACGTCCCACAGATTCGCCGCGCCGTCTCCACCGGCACTGGCCACGGTCCTGCCGTCGGGGCTGAACCCCACATCGTTGACGCCGTCGCTGTGTTCGCGCAGTGTGGCGAGGGTCTTGCGGTCATCGACGTCCCACAGCTTCACGCTGCGGTCGGCGCTCCCGGTGGCCAGAAGTTCGCCGTCCGGGCTGAACGCCACCGCGTCGACGTTGTCGCTGTGTCCGCGCAGTGTGGCAACGGTTCGGCGGTCTTCGACATCCCACAGTTTGACACTGCGGTCGTTGCTCCCGGTGGCCAGGAGCTTGCCGTCCGGGCTGAATGCCACGGCGTTCACGTCGTCACCGTGTCCGCGCAGGGCGGCGACCATCCTCCGGTCGTCAACATCCCACAGCTTGACCCTTGCCCTGGAACTCACCGAAGCCAGCTGCTCGCCGTCCGGGCTGAACGCCACCCCGAGTGCGCCACCGGGCAGTGTGGCGACGGTTCTGCGGTCGGCGACGTCCCACAGCTTGACGCTGCGGTCGTTGCTTCCGGTGGCCAGCAGCTTCCCGTCCGGGCTGAACGCGACGGACAGCACCAGGTCGGTATGACCGCGAAGTGTGGCGAGGAGCCGGTGGTCGGCGGCATTCCACAGCTTGACCGTATGGTCGGAGCTTCCGGTGGCGAGGAGTTTGCCGTCAGGGCTGAACGCCACCGCGTTGACCGAGTCGGCGTGCCCGGTGAGCCGACCGTCGAAGTACTCGGCCTGTGTGCTGAGCAGTGCCCCTCGTGCCTCCGCGGTCGGTGCCGTACGAAGGGCTTCCCTCGCCAGCAGCATCGCCGCCTCTGGCTGACCGGTGGCAGTCGCCGCCGACTGGGCCGCCATCCCACGCGAGAGCGCGACACGACGCTGCTCGAGCGCAGCCGACCGCTGCTGATAAGCGAAGCCGCCCGCACCAACGGCCAGTACGAGGAGGGCCACCAGCGCAGCCACGAACTGGCGCCCGCGGCGGGCGCGCCGGCGGGAAGCGGCGTGTTCGGCGGCCTCCGCAGCAGCACTGACGTCCAGGAACTCCCGCTCCGAAACGGTGAGTGCGCGATCGCCGGCGCTGCTCCAGTCGCGGGCCAGGGCGAGACGGGTACCGCGATACAAGGCTCCAGGATCGTGGTCGACCGACTGCCACGCCTCGGTGGCTTCGGTGAGCCGGCGATGGATCCGTAGGCCCTCGCGGTCCTCGGCGACCCAGTCGTGCAGCCTGGGCCAGCTGCGGATGAGCGCTTCATGAGCGATCTCCACGCTGTCGCGGTCCAGAGTGAGCAGCCGCGCACCCGCCAGACGCTCGAGGACAGTGGTGGTGTCGGGGTCGTCGGCCGCGACGAGTTCGCTGCGCCTGATCCGGCGTTTGGTGTCCTCGGTGCCCTCGCCGAGGGCGATCAGACGCAGGAACAGGTGCTTGGCCACGCGCTGTTGATGTGGTTGCAGTTCGCTGTAGAGCGCTTCGGCGGTACGGGCGAGGGCGCCGTCCATGCCCCCGGCGGCCTGGAACCCGGCGAGGGTCAACGTGTTGCCGCGGCGGCGCCGCCAGGTTTCGAGCAACGCGTGGGACAGCAGCGGCAGCACACCCACCTGCCCGTTGGCGTGCGCGATCAGGTCGGCGAGGAGGGCGCCTTCGAGGGCCCAGCCCCCTCGTACCGCGGGCCGGGTGATGGCCTGGCGCAGCTCGTCGGTCGTCATGGGGCCCACCGCGACCTGGGTGTCCGCGAGCGCCGCGATCAACTCCGGGTACGCGGTGCAGTGCGCGTAGAAGTCCGCGCGCACGCCCAGTACGACCCGGCAGCGGCTGTTCTCGGCCTGCACCGCGGCCAGCAGTGTGCCCAGGAACTGTTCACGCTCGGCGGGATCGCGGCAGAGGGTGAAGACCTCCTCGAACTGATCCACCACCAGCAGCAGTTCAGCCTCATCCGGTTCCGCCGCCAGCGCCTGTCGTACGGCCCGGTGGGCGGTACGCCGATCCGCGGCCAGCTCGGCACGCAGTGCCCCAGCGGCTCCGCCGGTGACACGCGCGAGATGGATCGCGCACTCCTCCAGCGGATGCGGCCCCGGCGTGAACAGAACCACCCGTCGCGCCTTGCTCTCGTCCTGCCACCGCGGCAGAAGCCCGGCCCGCAGCAGCGAGGACTTCCCGGCCCCCGAGGCGCCGAACACGGCCGTGAACCGTCCCCGCGACAGCCGCGCCAGCAACTCCTCGACCAGCCGCTCCCGGCCGAAGAACAACTCGGCGTCCTCGGCCCGGAACGCCGCAAGCCCCACATACGGCGGCGCAACATCACCCGATGCCTCGTGCGGCTCGTCCGACGCCGCCTCCGCGGCCAGTTCGGCAGCGACGGAGTGCCAGCGCCGTTCCCATGCATCGGCGTCGCCGCCGCAAGCCCGTACGTAGGCCAGGGCCACCGCCAGGCTCGGCAATTTCCGGCCGCCCGCTGCTTCAGAGAGCGTGGCAACCGCGTAATGCGCGCGCTCGGCAAGCACGCGATAGGTCGGCGACCCCGCTTTCCGCCGCAACCGGCGCAGATCAGCGGCGAATCGCAATACCGCGCTGTCGCCCGCATCCAGCGGGCGTTCCCCCCGTGGCACAGCCTGCTCCTTTCCCCCGGCAAACGGTCGCGATTGTTCAGCACTTGTTTGTTCGGGGCCAGCACACCGACACCGAACAAGCCAACCCCGCTAGACATGACCTCAGCGCACTCGGCGGGCCGGGAGGTGATCCGGGGGAGGTGGGTGCGCGGTGACCGCGGCCTCAGATTGACCTGGACGTGACCATGCGCCAGGCCGGCGTGAAGGTAAATGCCGGGCAAGTCCGTCGGCCGCGGCTGATAGCCGGGCAAAGGTGAAACAGGGGTCATGAGTCCCTTGGGCATGACACGGCCGTCCGGACGGATCTCTTAGCCCAAGCTCTCAGACGTTCGCGCACGCCTGCGCAAACCAGCCGGAACGGATTTTACGGGGTAGACGGGCGGAAGTCTGCTCGTCAATACATGGGGGAGATTTCTGCGCCTATGAGCGAGATATCTGAGCTTGCCGCTGATGGCTCGTCATTCGACGAGGTTTTCTGCAAGATATTGCCCAAGCTCTACGGAAGGGCAGTCAAGCTGACTGGGGCGGGGCAGTGGGCCGAGGATGCCGTCCACGACGTATACCTGAAATTGGTGTCACGTCCTCAGAGGTTACTGGAGCACCCCGAGCCAATCGCCTACGCCTTCTCCGCCTTGTCGAGCGTGGCGCGAGACGGCTGGAGGCGCGATCGTCGGCAGGTACTGCTGGAGGACATGGACGAGGGCGCGGCTGTCGAGGCCTATGGCGGTTCCCAGGCCTGGGACGGCGGGGTGGAGCGGCGGACGGCGGAGATCGAGGCGGTACGGCTGCTCCGGCAACTGCCGCGACAGCAGGCCAGCGTCGTGATCCTGGTGGATCTGGACGGTCACACCATCGATCAGGCCGCACGGGTCATGGATATCCACCGGGGAACGGCTGCCCGGTACCGGACACGAGCGCTGCGGAAGCTCCGCGACCTCCTCAAGTCGTCTGCTTCCACCAGCCATTCGAGAATCCTGTGCGGTGCGTTCACGTAGGCCTCGGAACGCGCCGAGCCGGCACCGGGGCGAAAACCCCAGGTGCCGGCTCGGCTTGCGACGGAACCCGCTCAGCAGCGGTGCTCCCAGGTGTGCGCGCTTCCGCGCTCCTTGGCGTCCGGGTTGTGAGGCACCTCCTGGCCCGGGGCCAGGCAGAGGGTGTTGACGCCCCATCCGTTCCACACCTTGACGTGGTCCGGGGTGCCCGGGTTGGAGAATCCGTGGTTCACCCACGAATTGTCGCTGTCGTGGATCGGCTCCGGCCACGGGTCGGCGTTACCGGACCAGTGTCCCCACTCACCCTTGTAGTCGGGCAGGGTCCAGGCGCAGAATTCGCCGGGAGGGCAGTCGCGGGCGTCGGCCTGGGCCGTCGACGGTGCGACGGCAAGTCCGGCTGCCGCCACGGCCAAAGCCGCTCCGACGAATGCTCGCTTGCGCATGACGATGTCCTTTCTGTGATTTTCAGGCGGAATCTCCGAGAAACGGAGACGTGCTGGGCCACCCCGCGGCGCTCGAGGCCGGGGGATTCTTTGATGGGGCTCGGGCGGGACGAGGCCGGCCCGAGCCGGGGCGCTGCTGCTACGCGCCCGGGGGCGCGGAGGGCTGCACCGCCAGGTGCAGCGCGCGTTCGCGCATCCGCTGGTAGTCGCTGCGCTCCGAGGCGTTCTCAGTGCGTACCTCGGCGGCGTACTCGTGGTCGAGCCGCTGGCCGGTCCGGGCCAGGCCGGTCGACCTTACGCAGCGGGCTTCGGCGACCGCCAGCCTGCGCTCCAGTCGTTCGGACTCTGTGTCGGTCATCCGTGAGGCGCGACGCTCCCAGATCTGGCGCAGCTCCGCCGGGTCCTTGGCCTTCTGTTCCGGCGCCATGCACACCGCCCAGCGGTCAAGAGCGCTGCGGTAGGCGCTGTCTCTGCGCACCCGGCGGTCGGTCTCGGAGCCTTCGTTGTTCACGACCACCTGGGCGCGGAACCACCGTTCCTGATTGCCGTACAGCTGTCGCTGAGCAGTGGCCAAACATCCGTCGCTGTTGGCCTGGACCGTGTAGCCGGAGGGCAGGCGGACTGACAGTTCCCGCTCGCCGGACCCGAACGTCGCGGCGCTCGTCCTGCTGCGGTCCCGCTCACGCGATTCGCTCCGATCGGTGCGGGAGGAAGGCTCGGTGCGGGAGTCTGATTCAGCAGAGGCCGGGGGCGCGCTCGCCTGCCGGGCCCGCATCCCGAAGCCGTTGCGGGCCGCCCACGACGGATCGTTGATCCCGTACGGGAAACGGTCTTGGCCGACGGCATTGCCTGCGGCGCCTCCGCCCCCGCCCCCGCTCCCGCCCCCGGAAGACTCTTGGCCGCTCGCAGCCAAGCCTTCGTCCAGCGCGAGCCCCCGCTTGGCAAGGCAGCGCTGCACAAGGGCCAGCTCCGCCTTCTTCAGAAGGTCGTCCTGCGCCTGGGCCTCCGTGGGGATCGGTGCTGCACCTTCGCTCGCTCCCCCTCCGGAGGCGCCGGAGCTGCAGCCGACGAGAGTCGCCATGCAGGCCATGGCACATGTTGCCAGCAGCGATGCGGAGACGGTGCCCACGGTTCGCATCTCGTTCCCTCCTCCTTTGCGGTGAGCTGCCCAGCCCTCGCGGGCCGGTCGCTCCGTACACGAAGGAGAAGCCACCCTCATATGCCACCCACCCATGTGATGCCGGTCACCCGTGGATGAGCGCCGATCCGATGGCGGGGGGCCGCGAGACGTACCAGGACCGAAACGCAAGGCCGCCGCGCTCGAAGCAGTCCATGGCGAGCGGCCGGCGGCGTGACTGCCAAGGCACTGACGGCATGACGCCCGCCCAGGTCAGCGCGACTGCAGTGCGTCCAGGCCCACTGCCTGGGCTATGGCCAGCCGGCGGTCGATGCCGGGCGCCTGGATGTCGACGGCGTACCGGTCCCGCAGCCCCAGCTTCTTGTCCACCGACATGGCAGGCCGGCCGTCGGCGGTGAAGTCGAAGTGGTACGGCCATGCGAATGGCACGAAGTCCACGATCGGGATGAGCTCCCAGACCCGGCGCAGGATGGCCACGAACCGGTTCCGCTCCCGTCCCGTCAGCCCCGGCTCGCCAGGCTGCTCCAGATGCCATGTCGAGCGCAGCAACGAGGCACCGAAGGCCTTGCGGAACAGCCCGATCGCCCTTCCGGCGTCGTCGCTCACGTCATACGAGGCACCCACGTCGAGGACCTGGCGGGCCTTGAACGTGAACAGGACCCGCTGCTTGGACTCGTCGGTGTAGAAGGTGACCTGCTCCTTGAACGCCAGCCGCTTCTGCTGGGCGAACGCGACGACCTCACCCTCAGAGCCGTCCGGCTTGGCCACGGTCACCACGTACCGGTTGGCCATCGCGGTCACCTTCTGCCGGATGAGGAAGCGCTGCTGCGCCTGGAGGTGCGAGGGGTCCACAGGTCCAACTCCCGTTCATGCGCCCGTATCTGCCGTGACACCGCCATGGTGGCCGGGTGCGGCACGGCCGCGCAGTACCCGCAAGTCTCGGTACGAAGCGACGGAAGTTGACAGGGGCGGTGCCTCAACGGTCCTTCAGCGCACGGCCACTACGGCACGCCGTCCGTGGCGGCGGTCATTCCGGCGACAGCGGCGATGGCGAGCAGGCCACCGGCGATGCGGGCAGGGCGACGCGCACGCGGGCGTGCCCAACCACTGCTGAGCGCTGACGCTGAGCCGATAGCGCCTGCGGCCCGCCGGGCTCAGTCCAGCCCGGCGGGGCGCAGTGTGGCTATGAACTCCGCCCAGGCGATGGGGGAGAAGGCGAGGGTGGGGCCGGACTTGTCCTTGGAGTCCCGGACGTGAACGGTGCCGGGGCAGGTCGCGACCTCGACGCAGGCCCCGCCCTCGTTGCCGCTGTAGCTGCTCTTGAACCAGGCCAGTCCGCTGTCCATCGCTACCCCGCCAACTCCTTGATGAATTGCGTCGATTCCCTGGTGGATAGGGCTTGTGTTCGGATCATGTCATACCGCTGCTTCAGGCCGCTGACCTTCTTCCGGTCAGAAACGAGCTGGCTGTTGGCCTGTCCCTCGACGTAGCCCAGCATGCGCCGCTCGGGCGTCTCCAACAGGATCAGGAAGCCGTCGAGGCCTGGGTGCTCCTCGACCGTCGTCGGCATGATCTGGACGGAGACATTGCGCAGTCGTCCACGCTCCAGCAGTTGTTCCAACTGCGCGCGGTGCACGCTCTGTCCGCCGATGGGGCGTTCCAGGGCCGACTGCTCGATGACGAAGTTGACCACCGGCGGCTCTTCCCGGGTGAGTACCGCCTGCCGGTCCAACCGGGTGCCGACTCGGCGCTCGACTTCCTCTTCTGGAAGAGTCGGGACGCGCGCTCCGATGACTGCCCGGGCGTAATCTTCGGTCTGCAACAGCCCGGGGACGGCCAGCGGATCGTACGTGTAGAGGCTCACCGCCTTCGCCTCGAACCTGGCCAGGTCCCGCAGAAACGTAGGGAACCGCGCCTCTTCCAGCGCCGGAATCGCCGCCTTCAGCACGCCCCGTGCCCCTAGCACCTCGTCCGCCTTCTCCACCGTCTTCTCGTCCGGGATGCGCCGCGCCAGCTCGTACGCCTTGATGGTGTCCGGGGCGTAGCCGAGCTGTTGGCCGGTTTCCTCCCGGGTCAGGCCCGCCAGTTCGCGGAAGAGCTTCAACTGGTTGCCGAAGACGTGGACGGTTACCGACGCCGACTCGTAGCTCTCGCTCGTCCCCATTTTCCCTCCCCATGTGCCATGTGCGTGGCCGCCCGGAGACGGGCAGCACGGCGCCGGAGACAGCAACTCCTTGTAATCGCACCACTACTAGGCACGCTAGGTGCGCGTCGTGATCGTTAGCGGCATGAAGCGAGAAACGCCCCCGCATCTGATGACGCTGCGCGTCTACCGGCTCGCCCCCACCGGCGAGCGGACCCCCGTCCGTACCGTCGTCGTGCGCGCCGACGACCCCTGCGAGGTGCTGCACAATCCCGGTACCTATCCGCCCTGCCAGTGCCCCCGCCACCGGCAGGTGCGCAAGTGAGGGGCCACGAGTCAGAGTTCGGCGAAAAGGGCCGCCTTGTCGTCGCGGGGCTTGCCGCGGCGGAAGGCCGTGCGGCCGGGGTCCGCCGCCTCGGCCGCCCTGACCCGCTCGACCAGGGACTGCGTGCCCTCCTTGCGGAGGAGGGCGAGGCAGTCCGCCCAGTCGCCCTCATGGAAGACCTCGACCCACCGCGCGGCGCCGTCCGTCAGCGCAGCCAGGGCGCGTACGGCCGTACGCGGGGTGGTGCCGGTGACCGCGCGCTGTGCGGCGTCCGGGTCGGCGGCCGCGGTGAAGAAACCGCCTTCGACGTTGCGCAGCGGCGCGACGAGGTGGCCTGCGGCGCGGAGTCGGTCGATGCGGTCGTCGAGGATCGCGGTGACCCGGCCGTCCGTGCCTTCCATGAGCAGCACGGAGTCGGAGAGGACCAGATGCTCGACGACCGCGTCGTCGCCCGCGTCGTCCCAGCGCCCCGCGACGACGGTCGCCTGGGGCGTGAGGACGTGAGAAAGGTCACAGGTCATCCGATGGGCATCCGCGGTGCGGCGGATGGACTCGGCGAGGCAGTTTGCCAGGGGCATATCCCGCCGCGAACCGGACAGTTCAAGCATCGTGCCGCCGAGCCGCGCGGTGAACCACGGCACTCCGTGGACGCATCCCGTGTCGCCCTCAGGCGGCGTCACGCCGTCGAGGAGGACGAGCGCGCCGCCACGCCCCGACGCTGGTAGAGCCACCGAAACGTAGTCCTCGTTGGGGCGTTGGGGGTCGCCGGGCTCGGTGGTGAGATCGATGCGCATGCGGTCAGTCTGCCGGAGGGCTCGGTGACCTCCCGGTGATCTCCGGGTGGTCGCGGGTGGTCGTAGGTGGTCTCGCTCGTACGGGCCGTGACCTGCGAACGAGCCTGCCGGGCCGGTGTCCCGGCTGTCGGGAAATTCCCCGGATTCGCCGAGTCCGGTCAGCTGTGGGCGCGCATCCTTCCAGGCCCCCGGGAGGTTTTCCAACCGGCCTGCGGGGGAACACGTCGGCGCCCCAGAATCAAGAGTTGTTTGCCAACTCCGGAGTGATGTTCACTCGTTCAGGTGGCCAGGCGAGCGAGGGGCACCCTGCCCAGACCGGTACTGGAATGGTCTGTTTCGTACCGAAGGGTGGGGGTGGGTGCTCGTCGGCGCTCCGCGACGCGGCTGGCACGAGTGAATGTGTTGTCACCTCGGCCATGGCAGACGAGAAACGGATTGTGAGCACCGGTGCGGAACTTGCGGCCTCGGGGCATCAAGCGTAGGTCGGCGAAGCCTGCGGGCGGCGCCTCGGACGGCTCGGCATCACCGACGCCTCCACCTCCGCCTCCGCA
Source organism: Streptomyces sp. 8N616 (assembly GCF_052246385.1). Taxonomy (NCBI): domain Bacteria; kingdom Bacillati; phylum Actinomycetota; class Actinomycetes; order Kitasatosporales; family Streptomycetaceae; genus Streptomyces; species Streptomyces sp. 8N616. Next base: position 17,711 of record NZ_JBQQBY010000016.1, read on the forward strand.
GCGGACCGCGCTGGTACGCAACCGGCTCGTGGTGGCGGTGGCCGTCGTGGCCGTCGCCGTCCTCTCCGCCGCGGCGCCGGGTGTCGCCGCGGCATCGGCCGACCTGGCGGAGTCCCAGCGGCTCGTCTCGCTGTCCGAGGTGAACGGGCAGGCGGTCGTCCTGGCCCATTCGCTGGCCGACGAGCGCGACACGATGACCGAGTTCGTCGCCGCGGGACGTAACCCCGCCTCCGGCGCCAAGAGCGTGTCCGAGAGCCGCCGCACCCGCGTCGACCGGAAGATCTCCGAAATCCGCGGCGACGCACCGGCCGAGCTGCGCCGGGTGCTCGCCGGGCTGCCGAAGGTCCGTCAGGAGGCGCTGTCCGGGCGGGGCAACGCCATGGACACCTTCGAGGCGTACACGGAAGCGGTCCAGGCGCTGCACGCCGTCTCCGCCGACCTGGCGCGGCTCATTCCGCCGCGCGCCTCCGACGGACCCGCCGAGTCGCTGCCCGCGCTCGGCCGCGCCGTCGAGCAGGGCTCTGCCACGCGCGGGCTGCTCCTTGGCGCGTTCTCCGGTCGCAGCAGCCGGTCGCAGCTCTCCGCGGTGGCGCAGCGCACGCACGTACAGGAGCAGGCGGCCCTCGCCGACTTCGAGCAGACCGCCCCCGAGGCGGCCACCGACCGCTACGCGAACACCGTCAACGGCACCGAGGCGGGTACCGCGGAGCGGTACCTCACCCGGCTCACCGACCAGCCGCAGCTCTCGGCCCAGGACGTCGCGCTCAACAAGGACCGTGTCGAGGCGGCGCTGTCCGGCCGGCTCGACCGTATGCGGGCCGTCGAGTCGGCCCTCACCACGGCCGAGACCGACCGTCTCGCCGCGCTTCGTGACGACGATGTCACCGCACTTGAGCTGCGGATCGCGCTGTCCGTGGTCTGTCTGCTGCTCGCCGTCGGCATCTGCATCTCGGCCGCCCGTTCCATGACCCGGCCGCTGGCCGTGCTGCGGCTCGGGGCGCGGCGGGTCGCCGACGATCCGGCCGCGGAGGAGCCGGTCCGCTTCACCGGGCGGAACGACGAGTTCGCGGACGTCGTACGGGCCGTCAACGAGCTCCACCAGACGGCCGTACGGCTCCACACGCGCGCGGAGCAGCTCGGCGACGACCGGACCCGGCTCATCGGGGAGCGGACCCGGCTCGCGGAGGAGCGCGACGAACTGCAGCGCAAGCAGGAGGAGATCGCCGATCGACTCGCGGGCGTCCAGGACCGGGTGCACGGCAGCTACATCAGCCTCGCGCTGCGCACCCTCGGGCTCGTCGAGCGGCAGCTCAGTGTCATCGAGGGGCTCGAGGACCGCGAGCAGGAACCGGAGCGCCTCGACACGCTCTTCAAGCTCGACCACCTCGCGACGCGGATGCGGCGTTACAGCGAGAACCTGCTCGTCCTCGCGGGCGCAGAACATGGCGGCTGGCACGGCGGCGGGCACGGGGGCGGTGGCGCGCACGGCGGGGCGCCGGTGCCGCTGCTGGACGTGCTGCGCGCCGCGGTCAGCGAGATCGAGCGCTACGAGCGCGTGGAGATCCACTCGCTTCCGGGGCACGCCCAGGTCGCGGGGTTCGCGGCGGACGCGATGAGCCACCTGGTCGCGGAACTGCTGGAGAACGCCACGGCGTTCTCGCCGCCGGACGCGAACGTCGAGCTGTCCGGGTGGCTGCTGCAGAGCGGCGAGATCATGCTCTCCGTCCAGGACGAGGGCATCGGCATGACATCGGAGCGGCTGGAGGAGCTGAACTCCCGCCTGGCGGAGACGGACCCGGACCTCGCGTCGGAGGACGAGGACGACGACGCGCTGGGGCTCGGGCTGTACGTGGTGGCGCGGTTGGCTGCGCGGCACGGCGTACGGGTGCAGCTGCGCGCGCAGAAGTCGGGCGGCGTCGCGGCCGTCGCGGTCCTCCCGAAGTCGATCCTGCCGACCCGCCCGGCCCCGGCGGGAGCGGGCGGGCCGGGCGCGACGACGGCTGCGCCCGGCAAGCCGGCGGTGAACTTCCCGGGCTCGGTGGCGGAGGCCAACTCCAACGCGCTCCCGACTCGCACCCCGGCTCTGCGGGGCCCGCAGCCGCTGACGGACGGTACCCCGGCCGATGGCGCCTCACCTGAGGCCGCCCCCATGGACGCCGCCCTGGCGGCGGACCCGCTGGTGGCCGCGGCGGAACGGGCCATTGCGGCGGAGGAGGCGACGGAGGAGGCGACGGAGGGCGAGCCGCCCGCCGCGGCCGAGCCGGTGAACGCTGCGCTTGCGGACGAGACGATCGCAGCGGCCGCGACGGACGGGACGGACGCAACGGCGACCTTCCCGCTGCCGTCGCCGCCCGACGAGCCGGTTGCTGAGCCGGACGCCGCGCTGCCGGAGCGGTCGGTTGCCCGTGCGGAGGCCGACGGCGAGTACGCAGACGCCGTTGAGTCCGCCGCCGCGGACGAGGTCGCGGCCGCGCCGCCCGGGACGCCCGGGGACGAACCCGGCTCAGTGCCGGACGAGGGCCCGTTGGCGCCGAGCGTGGACGTTCTCGATGCCCCGGCTGGGGAGCAGGAGGCTCCCGCCGAGCCGCAAGCGGTGCTGCCGGAGCAGCCGGTTGCCCCCGCCGACGCGGGCGACGCGTCCGCAGGCGCGGATGCGCTCGGCGCCTCGGACGAGACCGCGGCCTCGCCGCTCGGGGCGGCCGGGGAGTCGTTCCCCGCCGTGCCGGAGCAGGGTGGGCCCGCCGCGTTGCGGCCCGAGGCGCCCGTCGCGCCCGCTGCTGGTGGGCCGTATGCCATAGGGCCCGACGAGCACGCTCACGCGGAGGACGAGGCCAACGCCATAGGCGCCACCGCCACAGGCGCCATAGGCGTCGATCAGGCGACGCAGGATCTGCGGCAGCCGCCCGCTGCCGATTACCCCGACGGTGCCACCGTCCACGGGACCGGAGCCACCGCGCTGCCTGAAGCCACCCCAGCCGCCGCCGACGCCGCGCAGCCCGCACAGGACGACGCCGCTCCCCGGTGGGATCGGGTCACCGACAAGGGGCTGCCCAAGCGGACGCCGAAGAACGTCGCACCCACCGCGCCCGCGCGCGAGCGATCCGCGCCCGTCAACGCCGAGGAGCTGCGCCGCAGGCTCGGCCGATTCCAGCAGGGAGCCCGCGACGGCCGCCGTGACGCCGAAATGGAATTCGCCGGGCGGGAAGACACCGTGCAGCAGCCGCAGGAGAACGCCGCAGAAGATTCCGCACCATCCGCACCATCCGCAGAACGTACCGGAGAACACCAGACGGGGGCGCTGGACGAGACTGGCACAGTCGAGGAGGCACGCGGTTGAACGCGTTTACCAAGCCCGGCCCTGACCCCCACAGCACGACCGCCCCGCCGTACGGACTGAGCACCGAGGCCCGCAACCTGGCCTGGCTGCTGAGCAACCTGGTCGACGAGGTGCCCGGCGTCCGCTCCGTCGCCGTCGTGTCCTCCGACGGGCTCCTGCTGCTCTCCTCGGACGCCGAGGCGGTCCGTACGAGAGCCGGTTCGGGCCACGGTAAGCCCCTGGAACAGCCCCAAGCCGCCCCGGCCGGCGGCCCCGGGGACGACGGCCCCAAGGGCTCGTCCGCCGACCTCGCCACCATCGTCTCCGGGCTCGCCGCCCTCACCACCGGTGCCGCCAAGCTCATGTCCGCGGGCGTGGTCAAGCAGACCATGGTGGCCATGGACGAAGGCAGCCTCTTCGTCATGTCCATCAGCGACGGCTCGCTCCTGGGTGTGCACGCCACCCCGGACTGCGACATGAACGTCGTCGCGTACCACATGGCCCTGTTCGTCGGCCGGGCCGGCCACGTCCTCACCCCCGAACTCCGCAGTGAACTCCGCAAGTCCATGGAGAGGCACCAGTGAGCTCCTCGCCCCAGCTGCCGCAGCGCGTCACGGACCGCGACGCGCTGAACAAGAAACCTGCGCGCGTACGCCCGTACTCGCTCACCGGTGGCCGTACCCGCTTCGGGCACGTCCTCCTCGTCGAGACGTTCGTCGCGGCGCTCGACGGCCCGGACGAGCGGCGCGAGCTGACCTCCGGGGCGTGGGCGGAACGCGTGATGCCGGAGATGCGGGCGATCGTCGAACTGTGCCGCCGCATACGCACGGTCGCGGAGATATCCGCGCTGCTGAACATGCCGCTGGGCGTCGTCCGCGTGCTGCTCAGCGACTTGGCCGACCAGGGAAAGATCCGCGTCTACGGTACCGGCCACGGCGCCGGCCGCCCCGAACGCGCGCTGCTGGAAAGGGTGCTGGGTGGACTTCGCAGGCTCTGACACGGTCACCAAGGACGCCGGGACGGGGCCCGGCGCCGGGGGCCGTATCAAGGACAAGGACATCGCCGAGGAAGAGGTTGCCGCCGAAGCGGAACACGGCGGCCTGCAGACCTGGCAGACGGACCGTACGCGCGCACCGATAGCCACGAAGATCGTCGTCGCGGGCGGCTTCGGCGTCGGCAAGACGACCTTCGTCGGCTCGGTCTCGGAGATCACGCCCCTCACCACCGAGGCGCTGATGACCCAGGCCGCCGAGGACGTCGACGACAACGCGGCGACCCCGGAGAAGACCACGACGACGGTCGCCATGGACTTCGGCCGGATCACGCTCGATTCGGACCTCGTCCTCTATCTCTTCGGCACGCCCGGCCAGCAGCGCTTCTGGTTCATGTGGGACGACCTGGTGCGCGGCGCGATCGGGGCGGTCGTCATGGCCGACACGCGGCGGCTGCCGGACTGCTTCCCCGCCCTCGACTACTTCGAGAGCTGCGGGCTGCCGTACGTCGTGGCGGTCAACCACTTCGAGGGGACGCCGGAGTACGCGGCCGAGGACGTACGCGACGCCCTGTCCGTACCGCCGCGGGTGCCCGTCGTCATCATGGACGCGCGGAAGCGGATCACGGTGGTCGAGTCGCTGCTGGCCCTCGTCGGCCACGCCCTTGACCTGACACCTGAGTGACGTAGCCTCAGGCCCGGCCCGCCCAGCCGCGCCGGGCCGCCTTCCGTCGCCCTTCCCCGTGCGCCCCCCGGGGCCCGCCCCACGCACCAACTGAGAGAGAAGACCCAGTCATGCGGAAGATACTCGTCGTGGGAGCCGGCCAGTCCGGTCTCCAGATCGCCCTCGGCCTGCAGTCGCACGGCTACGAGGTCACCCTGATGTCGAACCGCACGGCCGACGAGATACGAGCCGGGCGGGTCATGTCCACCCAGTGCATGTTCCACACCGCCCTCCAGCACGAGCGCGATCTGGAGATCAACTTCTGGGAGAGCCAGGCGCCGAACATCGAGGGCCTCGGCGTCTCCGTCGCGGGCCCCGAGTCCCAGAGGGTCATCGACTGGGTCGGAAAGCTGGACGGCTACGCCCAGTCCGTCGACCAGCGGGTGAAGATGGCGGGCTGGATGGAGACCTTCGCGCAGCGCGGCGGGCAGCTCGTCATCCACGGCGCGGCAGTCTCCGACCTGGACTTCTTCGCCCGGAAGTACGACTTGGTGCTGGTCTCGGCGGGCAAGGGCGAGCTGGTGTCGATGTTCGGCCGGGACGCGTCCCGTTCGCCGTACGACGCCCCGCAGCGCGCGCTCGCCGTCTCCTATGTGCACGGGCTCGGGCCGCGCCCCGAGCACCCCGACTACGACGCGGTCCGCTGCAACCTCGTGCCCGGGGTCGGCGAGCTCTTCGTCATGCCGACGCTGACCACGTCCGGCCGGGCCGACATCCTCTTCTTCGAGGGCATCCCCGGCGGCCCGCTGGACGCCTTCCAGGGCGTCAAGGACCCGAACGAGCACCTCGCGCTGACCCTGGAACTGATGGAGAAGTTCACGCCCTGGGAGTACGCGCGCGCCACGAAGGTGGAGCTGACGGACGAGAACGGGACGCTGGCCGGGCGTTACGCGCCGACGGTCCGCAATCCGATCGGGCGGCTGCCGGGCGGCGGGGTCGTGCTGGGCGTGGCGGACGTGGTCGTCGCCAACGACCCGATCACGGGCCAGGGCTCGAACTCCGCGTCCAAGTGCGCGGCGTCCTACCTCGCCTCGATCCTCGAGCGCGGGGACGAGCCGTTCGACGAGGCGTGGATGCAGGCCACGTTCGACCGGTACTGGAAGACGGCCCAGTACGTCACGAAGTGGACGAACGCGATGCTGGGGCCGCCGCCGGAGCATGTGCTGAACCTCATCGGCGCGGCGGGCCAGCTCCAGCCGGTCGCCGACCGCTTCGCCAACGGCTTCAACGACCCTGAGGACTTCGAGAACTTCTTCTACGAGCCCGAGAAGGCGCAAGGCTACCTCGGGGAGGTGGCGGCGGCCGCCCAGCCCGGCGCCTGACACCGACGGCGCCTGACACCGACCCTGCCCGGCGCTTCGCACCGGGTCCCACCCGCCCGCCCTTTCCAGGGCGGGCGGGTGGCGGCTTGCGCGGCTCAGGCCGGGGCCGTGAGGGCGAAGCCCGTGTCGCTGCCCGCCGTGGCGCCCCGCGGCAGTTCCGGCCGCGCGTACCGCTCCAGCGGCTTCGCGTCGTCGTCCGGGCGAACCACCCCCAGCAGCGGGTTCGCCGCGACCGGCGAAACCTTCACCACCGCGCCGGGCCGAGGCGCCTGCACCACGTACCCGTTGCCGATGTAGAGCGCGACATGCGTCGCGCCCCGGTAGTACACCACCAGGTCCCCCGGCCGCAGCTCCCGCACCGGCACCCGCCGCAGCCTCTTCCACTGCAGCTGGCTCGTCCGCGGAATCCGCCGCCCGGCATGCGCCCACGCCTGCGAGGTCAGCCCCGAGCAGTCGAAGGCCTTCGGCCCCTCCGCCCCCCACTCGTACGGCTTGCCGAGCTGCGCGAAGGCGTACTCGATCGCCCGCGCGCCGACCCGCGACGGCCGGCGCGTGTCGCGTACGCCCCGCAGCCCGGCGGAGTTCATGAACGCCCGCTGTGCCGTGGCGACCAGGGACCGCTCCAGCCGCCCGACCTTCTCCAGCTCCTCCGGGGAGAGCGACGAGAGCGCGCGCTCCACCGCGTCGAGCTGCCGCTCCACCTTCTCGCGCTGCCGCAGCCGCTTCTTCGCGAGCGTCTGCTGCTTGTCGAGCGCCGTACGGGCCCGGGTCGCCAGGCCGTCGAGCCGCCGCTCGTTCCCGGCCAGCCGGATGACGGTGGCGTTCCGCTCCTCCGCCGCCCGCTGGATCATGTGGCCCTGGTCGAGCGCCCCGCGCAGACTGCGGCTCATCAGCAGCCACAGATACGCGGACACGGTGCCGGCGGAGTTCTGGTACTGCTCCCGGGCCAGCCGCCCCGCGTCGTCGCGTCCGTCGGCCAGCCGCACCCGCGCCTGCGCCAGCTGCCCGCCGAGCCGCCGGACCCGCTTCTGCTGGCGCCCCAGCTGCTCTTCGGTGGCGTTGTAGGCCTCACTGGTCTCCTCCACACGCCGGTACAGCGTCTGAAGCTCTGTCAGCAGCTGGCGCACCGACCGGTCGGCGGGGACCGCGACGACGGCGGGGGAGGGTGGCACGGCCACCGCGAGCGCGGTGCCCGCGGCCACCGCCGCCGTCCGGACCGACCGTACGAACCGTCCTGACACCGAGTCACCTCCGTTGATCGGGGTACGCGCGAATGTGCTCGCCCTCGCGCGCGTGACGATCTTCGGAGCTGGTCGTATTGTCGGCAAACCGCGCTGGGCGGTTCCGACCAAAGAACTCACTCGTTGGGTGCCGGGCCGCCGGGAGCTCGGCGATTCTGCCGGGCTCCGGCGCCCGCACGTGCTACGGCCGACGTGTTTTTTCAGGCCTTACGGCCGCCGCCCGTAGTACGCGTCGAAGTTCTTCGAGAACTCCCGGTTGTTGAAGTTGTCCCAGTTGATCGACCACGTCATCAGGCCGCGCAGCGCGGGCCAGGTGCCGTGTGTTGCGTAGCTGCCGCAGTTCGTCTTCTTGGTCAGGCAGTCCAGCGCCTTGTTGACCTCGGCGGGAGGGGTGTGTCCGTTGCCCGCGTTGCCGGAGGCCGGGAGGCCGATGGCGACCTGGGAGGGTGCGAGGGGCGGGAAGGTGTTGTTCTGGTTGCCCGCGACGGGGAAGCCGCTGAGCAGCATGTCGGTCATGGCGATGTGGAAGTCCGCATGGCCCATGGTGTGGTACTGGTCGTCGAGGCCCATGATCGGGCCGGAGTTGTAGTCCTGCACGTGCAGGAGGGTGAGGTCGTCCCGCAGAGCGTGGATGACCGGGAGGTACGCCCCGGCGCGCGCGTCCTGCCCGCCGGACCCCGGCCCGTAGAACTGGTACCCGAGCTGGACGAAGAACGTCTCCGGGGCCATGGTCAGGGTGAACCCGGACCCGTACTTCGCCTTGAGCGACTTCAGCGCGGAGATCAGGTTGACCACGACCGGGGTCTTGGGGTTCTTGAAGTCCGTGTCGCCGGCGTCGAGCGAGAGGGAGTGGCCCTCGAAGTCGATGTCGAGGCCGTCGAGCCCGTACCGGTCGATGATCGCGCTGACGGACTCGACGAACTTGTCGCGGGCGGCGGCCGTGGTCAGCTGCACCTGGCCGTTCTGGCCGCCGATGGAGATCAGGACCTTCTTGCCGGCGGCCTGCTTGGCGGCGATGGCGGCCTTGAACTCGTCCTCGGACTCGACGTTCGGGCACTCGCTCTGCGGACAGAGGCTGAAGCGTATGTCGCCGGAGGTGGAGGAGGTGGGCTCGCCGAAGGCGAGGTCGATGATGTCCCAGCTGTCGGGGACGTCGGCCATGCGGGTGTAGCCGGAGCCGTTGGCGAAGCTGGCGTGCAGATAGCCGACGAGGGCGTGCTCGGGGAGTTCGGCGGCTTGGGTGCGGGCGCCCGTACGGGCTTCCGTACGGGCGCCGTTGCCGGATCCGGTGCCGGCATCGGATCCGGATTCGGGTCCGGCCATGGCCATGGGGGTGAGGACGCCGATCGCCGCTGTCGCGGCGAGGGCGACGGTGAGGAATCTCTTACGGAGACGCATGGTGGGGGCTGCTCCTTGTCGAGGTGTCACGTCATGGGGGGTTGACGGCACGTGGCATGGAAGCAGGACTAGACCAATGCGTCAATGGCCTGAACCAATCGCCTCGTCGGCGGAGGCCGCTCCGCGCCGGGGTTTCCCACCCACCCGCCCTTGTAGGGCGGGTGGGATGAATCCGCGCCGTAGGCGCGAGTTGTCAGGGTGCTGTGCGGCTCGGGGGGTTGGCGGTCGGAGGTGTTTCGTGTCTCCTTAGCCTGGCGAGAACTTGACGAGCAGTCAGGGGGCGGCCTGACTGGGGAGGGCGGACCATGAAGCGCAGCAGAACAAGACGCCGGTTCCTGTCCGACATCGGCGCCACCGGCGGTGCCGTCGCACTCGGCGCGGCCGCAACCCCGGCCGCGGCCGCCGCCGCACCCCGGCGCCCCATCGGCGCCACCCGCGCCAGGCGCGTCGCCGTGCTCGGCGGCGGCGTGTCCGGGCTCAGCGCTGCCCAGGAACTCGCCGAGCGCGGCTACGCCGTCACCGTCTACGAGTACCTCACCGCGCTCGGCGGCAAAGCCCGCAGCATGGACGTCCCCGGCACCGGCACCGCCGGCCGCAAACCGCTCCCCGGCGAGCACGGCTTCCGCTTCTTCCCCGGCTTCTACCGGAATCTGCCGGACACCCTGCGCCGCATCCCGTTCCCCGGTAACCCGGGCGGCGTCCGCGACAACCTGCGCGGCGGCACGGAAACGCTCTTCGCCCGCGAAGCCGGCCGCCCCGACCTGCACTTCCCGCTGCGCCGCGTCACCACCCCGCCCCGCCCCGGCGACCTCACCCCCGAATGGATCCGCGACCAGCTGCTCTCCGTCCTCGACCCGGTCACCGGGCTGCCCGCGCACGAGGCCGCGTACTTCGCCAACCGCGTTCTCGTCCACCTCACCAGCTGCGACGCGCGCCGTGACGACCAGTGGGAGAAAGTGCCCTGGTGGGACTTCATCCGGGCCGGTGACTTCAGCGAGGAGTACCAGCGGTTCTTCGGCATCGGACAGACCCGCAACCTCGTCGCCACCCGGGCCGAGGAGGCTTCCACCCGCACCGTGGGCCGCGTCATCATCGAGGCCCTGCTGCTGTGGGGGATGCTCGGCCGCGGTCAGGACGGCGACGCGGACATCGACCGGGTCCTCAACGCGCCGACCAGCGAGGCGTGGATCGACCCGTGGGTGGCCCATCTGCGTTTGCTCGGCGTCGAGTTCGTACTCGGCACCGAGGTGCGCGAGGTGCTGTACGGGGACGGGCGGATCACCGGCGTACGGGTCGGCGCACCGGACGGCACCGACGCCCGTACCGTCACCGCTGACCACTACGTCTCCGCCATGCCCGTCGAGCACGCGCGCCTGACCTGGGGCGCCCCGTTACGGGCCGCCGACCCGCAGTTGGCGCGGTGCGATGCGCTGCGCACCGACTGGATGGTGGGAGTGCAGTTCTATCTGCGCAAGCGGACCCCGCTCGTCCACGGGCACGTCAACTGCCTGGACTCGCCCTGGTCGGTCACCGCCATCGGCCAGGCCCAGTTCTGGGACGTCCGCGACTTCCCGGCCGACTACGGCGACGGGCGGGCCGCGGACTGCCTGTCCACGATCATCTCCGAGTGGGACAAGCCCGGGATCCTGTACGGCAAGACGGCCAGGGAGTGCACCCGCGAGGAGGTCGTGGCCGAGCTCTGGGCCCAGCTCAAGGATGCCGTGGGCACCGGCGGGGAGGCCGTACTGAAGGACGAGGACCGGCTCGGCTGGTTCATGGACCCGGCCGTCACCGGCCTCGGCGGCCCGGACCCCCGCAACCGGGAACAACTCCTCATCCACCCCACCGGCACCCTCTACAACCGGCCGACGGCGAAGACCGCCGTGCCGAACTTCTTCCTGGCCGGGGACTACGTGAAGACGGATGTGGACCTGGCCACCATGGAAGGGGCCAACGAGTCGGCGCGACTGGCGGTCAACGCGCTCCTCGACGCGGACGCCTCGGACGCCGAGCGCTGCCGGATCTGGCCGCTGTACCAGCCGCCGGAGATGGAGCCCCTGAAGCGGGTCGACGAGGTCCGGTACCGGTTGGGGTTGCCGAACACGTTCGACCTGGGCTGACCCGCGGTGGACGCGGCGCCCCTGAAGCGGGTCGACGAGGTCCGGTACCGGTTGGGGTTGCCGAACACCTTCGACCTGGGCTGACCCGCGGTGGACGCGGCGCCCCTGAAGCGGGTCGACGAGGTCCGGTACCGGTTGGGGTTGCCCAATACCTTCGACCTGGGCTGACCCGCCGTGGACGTCAGCTGCGCCGACGTGTTTCGCCGGCCTCTTTGCCGAGCCGTTCGACCAGGATCATCGCCGCGTCGTCCGCCAGGCGGCCCTGGGTGTGGCGGACCAATCCCCGGTGCAGTTGTTCCAGAAACTCCGGTGGGCTGAAGGCGTGCAGCGCCTTCATCGCCTCCGGCAGTGCGAAGAACTCGTGGTCGGGATTGCGGGCCTCGATCACGCCGTCGGTGTGCAGCAGCAGACGGTCACCGGGTGCGAACGGATAGCTCTCAGCCCTGGGGAACACGCCGGAGGAGAGACCTTCCAGGCCGAGAGGTGGCAGTGGGGAGGCGGGCAGCAGTTCCTGTACCTCGCCGTGGCGAAGGACCAGCGGCGGCGGATGGCCGCAGTTGACCACTTGGACGACGTGCCGGTCCGGCACTTGCGCCACCAGCGCGGTGACGAAGTCCTCCGCCTGATCTCCCTCGTCAGCCTGATCGACACCTTCCACCACAGCGGACGCCCGTCGCAGCGCGGCCGTGCAGTGGTTCATGACCTCCGCCAGGTCGTCCTCGTAGTGCGCGGCCTCCCGGAACGCGCCCAGCACGGCTGCGGCCGAGCGCACCGCAGGCAACCCCTTGCCCCGGACATCCCCCACGATCATCCGGACGCCGTACCGGGTCTGCACCGCCTCGTACAGATCACCGCCGATTTGCGCACCCGCCTCAGCCGCGAGGTACATGCTGGCCGTTCGGACCGGGCCCAGCCGGGTGGGTACGGGCCGCAGCAGGACGTCCTGGGCCGCCATGGCGATGCGGCGGATCTGGGCGAGCTCGCTCTGCCTGCGCGTCTGCACGGCCCTGCTCAACGTGAAACTGGCCACGGACACCACGAGGACAGCCAGGAAGTTGGTGTAGACCTGCTGGGTACCCCACGCCTGGTTGTAGGTGGCGGTGGTCACGCTGATGGCCAGCGCGAAAGCCGCTGCCGAGAGCGTGCCCTTGGGGCCCATCGTCACCGCGGCCAGCGCCGGTGTCGCGGTGAGGAGGGGGCCCGTATAGATGAAGTGCATCGGTGTGAGCTCGATGACCACCACGAGCAGTGCGATCGCGAAGGGCACGAACTGACCGATCCTGAAGAGGACCCGGCTGTGGCCGCCCGCTCGTGGTCGAGGAGATGAGCGGAAGAGCGACCACATACGTACAGCCTGACGTATCGCGGCCCAATGTTCCACCTAGGTTGTTAGATCCTCTAATTGTTTCTTGAAGAGTTCGCCGCGGGTGGGCGGGGTCTCAGGAACCGCATGCCGGACGCCCGGTCATGGTGTTGCGATGTCACGGGACGGTGGCCCGGCATCGCCGCAGCGGAGTCGGTCCCGGTCAGCCTCGCCCGGACCAGGGCCACTTGAGGCTGTGGCCCGGCTTGCCCTCCGGGGCGTACTCGTACCTCCAGCCCCGCTGGAGCCCCAGCCGCTTCGAGTACCCGGCCGGAACCCGCCGGTAGACGAAGACCGTCGGCTCGCCGCCGAGCGGGTCCGGTACCGGGACCTCGTACACCTTCGGCGGGTGCCCCGTCGCGCCCACCAGCACCGGCAGCACCCGGCCGTCCAGGGGCCCGCCCACGAAGGGCGTCTGCTCGCTTCTCACGGCACCAGTGTCATAGCAGATGCGCCGCACCGCTCACCACGGGCACGACCCGGCGGGCCAGCACGCCCACCGGCCCCTCCGCCGTCTCCAGCGCCAGCGCGGCGCGTGCCACCTCCGCGGTCTGGGGGTCGCTCGCGGCGGTCGCGGTCAGCAGGGCGACGAAGTTGTCGACCAGCCAGTCGCGCAGCTCGCGGACCGGCGGCTGCCGGTCCTCGTCCAGCCAGATGAGCGAGGCCGCCTCGACCGCGGTGATCCACATCCGCACCATCATGCGCAGCCGCGGCCCCGGCGCCCGCACCTCCATGTGGAGCAGGATGTGTTCCGCGGCCGCCCGCCGCACCTCGTCGACGATCGCGGTCGTCCGGGACGTCTCGGCGACGCTGCCGCCCTGGAGCAGGGCGGTGAAGCCCGCGGCGTGCTCGTCGACGAAGGCGAGATAGCGGTCGAGGGCGCGCGAGAGGCGCCGGGTGAGGGGGCCGGTCTGCGGCTCGGCGAAGCACTGCTCGAGGTCGTCGGCGGCGGTGCGCAGCGCGGCCTCGTACAGCTGCTGCTTGCCGCCGGGGAAGTAGCGGTAGACGAGCGGCCGCGAGACCTCGGCGGAGTGGGCGACGTCGTCCAGCGAGATGTCCTCGGGGGCGGCGTGCGCGAACAGCTCGAGCGCGGCGGCGATCAGCTGCGCCCGCCGCTGCTCGACGGACATCCTGCGGTACGAGACGTCGCTGTGCGTCATATCCGGCAGCGTAACGGTCCACCTCCGGTGAGGCAGGCCGGGATCCACGCCGACCCGCCCCGGCCGGTGGCGGCGGCGCCGCCCGTGGGGCGCCGTAACCTGCGTTGTCCGCCGGGGGGCGTGCCGGGCGCGGGCGTGCCGGTGCCCCGGTGCGGGCGCGGCACCAGGAGGTGTCGCTCCGGCCGGGGCACTGGCCTTGAGGGGGCTGCGATCACACGTAGGTGATGCCTGCGGGAACGGTGACGGTACCGCCCGCGGTGGTGACCACGACGGATGCCGGACCGACCGCACCGGGCGGAAGGGTCGCGACGAGCTGGGTCCCTCCGGGGTCGATGGTGAGGACAGGGGCCGGGTTGCCGCCGACCGTGACCGTCGCGCCGGTCAGGTTGGTTCCGTTGATGATGAACGCCGTACCGCCCGCGACCGGCCCGGTGGTCGGCACGATGCTGCTGACGATGGGCGCGGCGGGTGCGGTGTAGGTGAAGCCGCCGGCCACCGACGTGGTGCCGCCCGGGGTGGTGACCACGACGGTTTGGTTCCCGGCCACACCAAGCGGGGTGACGCCGGTGAGCACCGTGCCCGAGGCGTCGACGTTGATGCTCGTGGCCGCCACGCCGCCGATGGTGACCGTTGCGCCTGTGAGGTCGGATCCCGTGATGGTGAACGCGGTCCCGCCCGTGGTGGGCCCGGAGGCCGGGGCGATGGTGGCCGCGACCGGCGGTGGCGGCAGAGTGATGGTGGTGTAGAGGAAGGGGAACGTGTTGCTGGCGCCGCTCGAGGTGATGACCTGAGCGTCCACGAGCCCCGGAGTCACACCCGCAGGCACCACCGCGCTGAGGAGGATGCCGGGGAGGACGGGGGTGACCCCGGTGGCCGGAACACCTCCGAAGGTGACCGACACGGGGTTGTTCAGGTTGAAGCCGACGAGCAGGACGATGTCCCCCGCCCCTCCTTGGGAGGGCGCGACGCCCAGGAGGGTGGGACCGAAGAGCGGGGGAAACCCGGGAATCGGCGGGAAGGGGAAACCGAGCTGGCCTTGTGCCGATGGTTTCTGCTGCATGGCGGACATGGCTTTCCTCCAACTTGCGGGGATGCGCAGGGAATTGGCCCGGACCCCCGCCTCCGAGAGTGGGTCGTCCTTCCACGCTAGGCTCGTCCGCCATGTCAACGGGAGGCGCATATTTCACCCTGAAGAGGCATTCGGCGAATGATGCGACAATCCAAGGATGAGCCGTTAAGTAAACTCGCTTACCGGCGTGCGCCGTTCCCTCCAGTCCTCGGTTTTCCGAGTTTATCGGCAACTGCGCTTGATTTGCAGGGAGTTGAAGGGATCACCGCCGGATTGCTGATGATGGATGACGCCATTTCATCGCGGCAATGGGCCACGTTCAGCGGGAAGGGCCGCCCTGATCGGCGACGCGACCGCGATGCCGGTTGCGGGCGGCCAAGGCAGTCTCGTTTGGATCACCGAGCCTGACTACATCAAGATGCCGTGCCACCGGTTGGGGCGGGTTACGCACCGCTCGTCGCTGTTGCGCTGCTGGTGGTCCCGCAGTCGGGCACGTGTGTGGCTCCCCGAGATGATCCGGATGGCCCAGGTCACCGGGAGGGACGGGCGACGGCCGATGAGTTTCTCCGTGATCCGCAGTCAGAGATCATGGTTGGTGCGCTGCAGCCGCGAGTTGGTCGAAGCGTGCACCGACCGAATCTGCTGAAAACCGGACACAAGACACCGAGGAACCTTAGATGCGTACCCTGATCAGCACCGCTTTCATCTCGCTCGACGGCGTCGTGGAGGCCCCGGGCGGCGAGCCCGGTTACCGGAACGCCGGGTGGACCTTCAAGGACATCGACTTCCTCCCCGAGGCATTCGACATCAAGGGCCGGGAGCAGAAGGAAGCCACCGCGATGCTCATGGGCCGGACCAGCTACGAGGCGTTCAGCCCGGTGTGGCCCGACATGGAGGACTTCGCCGACTACAAGGTGATGCCGAAGTACGTCGTCTCCACCACCCTCACCGAGGACAACCTGGTGTCGAACTGGGGCGAGACGACGATCCTGCGCTCGCTCGACGACGTCGCCGCACTGAAGGAGACCGAGGGCGGCCCCATCATCGTCCACGGGAGCGCCTCCCTGAACCAGGCCCTTTCGGACGCCGGCCTGATCGACCGTTACCACCTGCTCGTCTTCCCGCTCCTGCTCGGTGCGGGCAAGCGGCTCTTCAGCGCCACGGACAAGGACACCCAGAAGCTGAAGCTCGTCGAGCACGAGGTCTACGCCAACGGCCTGCAGAAGAACGTCTTCGACGTCGTCCGCTGACAAGGCTCCCGCACTCGCCCTCCCGTCGGGTCCCCCGGACGTGGCACTCGGCGGAAGGACCTGCTCGGCGGGGGTTGGATCACCGCGCGGACCAGAGGAAGATGCCCGCGATGTGGAGCCCGGCCAGGTAGATGGCCGCGGCCTTCGTAGCGGGTGGCGATGCCGCGCCACTGCTTCAAGCGATTGATGCACCGCTCGACCGAACGCCTTGTCGGCTAGGACCACGTCCGGCCGGGTCCGGGGCCGTCCGCGTCGGCGCGGGACTCGCAGGCGGGCCATCACGTCCGTGAAGGCGGGCGCGTCACCGGCCTGTCCGGCGGTGAGAACGAAGGCCAGGGGGCGGCAATTGTCGTCGGCTGCGAGATGAACTTTCGTGGTCAGCCCGCCGCGGGACCGGCCGATGGCGTGGTCGTCCGGCTCGCCGACCGGGGCCCCCTTTTACGGGCCCCGGCGGCGTGCTGGTGAGCACACACAATCGTGGAGTCCACCGAGACAGCCCGGCCCAGATCCTCGTCAGCGTCGGCCTGGGCCATCAGCGCCGTGAACACCCGCTCCCACGTGCCGTCCACGGCCCACATCCGCAGCCGGTTGTAGACGCCCCTCCAGTTGCTGTACTTCTGCGGCAGGTGGACCCACTGCGATCCGGTCTGAAACTTCCAGGCGATCGCATCGATCACTTCCCGGTGATCCCGCCACCGGCCACCCCGCTTCGGCGTCCGGTCCGGCAGTAACGGCTCGATCCGCGCCCCCTGCGCGTCAGTCAACGGCACAGCTGGGCCAACATCAGATGATCCAAAACGAAACGGCCTAGGCCAAGAGCCCTGAGCTGCGCCACAGGCGGCGGCCGACGCCCCTCAATACGCCGATTTCCTCCAGGAAATCGGTGAGCCGCTTGGCGCCGGTCTGCATCACCTCGCGGCGGTGCCCGCTCGCCTTCACCTGCGCCACCGCCTCGCGCCTGTCCAGGCCGACGTTCGTGTAGACCTGCGGGTTGACGAAGGCGACCGAGAAGATCCGGGCCGCCTCGCCCGAGCTGATCCGGGTCAGCTGCCGTTCCCAGCGCGGGCTGGAGATCATCTGGCGGCGCAGTTCCTCGCGCGCATACCGGACGTGCCGCGCCTCCTCCACCACGTGGATCCGGGTGACCCCGCGCACCAGCGTCTGGACGCGTTCGTCGGGAAAGGTGAGCCGCTGCATCCAGTCCAGGATTTCCTCGCCGAGCAGCGTGCAGGCGAAGGAACCCGGCGTCGTGGAGACCGTCTTGAGGACGCGGGCGAGGTTGTGGTGGATCCGGGCCACCGGGTACGCGGGCGCGCCGCCCTTGTGGATCATGCGCGCGAACATCTTCGAGTGGCGGCACTCGTCGGCTATCTCGGTGAGCGCATAGCGGACGTGCGCGCTGGTCAACGGCTTGTCGTAGATGTGCCGGACGAGCAGCTGCATGAGGATGATCTCGAACCAGATGCCGAGCGACGCGAGCGAGGCGGCCTCGTGCCGGGCCAGGTCCATGCGCTGCTCCTCCGGCATCCTCCGCCACAGCGGGGTGTCGTAGAGCGAGACGAGCTCCGGCGGCCAGAACCACTTGCCCTCCTCGATGGGGGCGTCCCAGTCGAGGGCCGTGTCCGGGTCGAAGGAGTGCTTCGCGGAGGACTCCAGCAGGCGGTCGGCGACCTGCTCGCGGTCCTTGAGCAGTCCGAGCGTGTCGCGGAGCACATGGGTTTCGGACACGGACGACGTCATGGCGCAGCGCTCCTCGATGACGAGTTACCGGCGGTACAGTGGGGCACACTTTATGAGACTGCTTGTCAGCAAGCCCGTCAATCCCTCCCGCAACGAGTTCTCGTTCAACTTGTTGACCGGGCGGTAACAGACGTGTGAGCCTGCCAACCATCCGCTCCTGCACGGGAGTCCGGGGAGTCCGCGAGGCGAAGGAGGCGTCAGTGTCGACGCACGAGCTCTACGCGCAAGATCCTGGAGAAGAGCTGTGGCAGGTGCCGGCCTCCGGTGCCGCGCGCTTCAGCTGGGAGTACGACGATGGCCGAGACCGCCTCCTCGCCCTCTACCAGAAGGGCAAGGACAAGCAGTGGGATGGCCAGAAACGGATCGACTGGGACCTGGAGGTCGACCCGTACGACCCGCTCGGCACGCCCGACGAGTCGCTGGCCCTCTACGGGACCCGCCACTGGGCGAAGATGACCGAGCGCGACAAGGGTGAGCTGCGGCAGCACTTCACCTCCTGGCAGTTCAGCCAGTTCCTGCACGGCGAGCAGGGCGCGATGGTGTGCGCAGCGCGGATCGTGGAGTCCGTCCCCGACCTGGACGCGAAGTTCTACTCCGCGACCCAGACGATGGATGAGGCCCGGCACGCCGAGATATACGGCCGCTTCCTCCACGAAAAGGTCGGGATGCTGTACCCGATCAACGACAACCTGCAGTCGCTGCTCGGCGACACCCTCCGCGACTCCCGCTGGGACATGCCGTACCTGGGCATGCAGGTGCTCATCGAGGGCCTGGCGCTGGCCGCCTTCGGCATGATCCGCGATACCACCGACAAGCCGTTGCCGAAGCAGATCCTCGCCTACGTGATGCAGGACGAGGCCCGGCACGTCGCCTTCGGGCGAATGGCGCTGCGCGACTACTACAAGCAGCTGAGCGACGCCGAGCTGCGCGAGCGCGAAGAGTTCGTGATCGAGGGCTGCTACCTGATGCGCGACCGGCTGCGCGGCACGGAGGTGCTGGAGAACTTCGGCATCCCCGCCGAAGAGGCCGCCGAGTACACCGAGCAGTCTGAGTTCCTGCACCTCTTCCGGAAGCTGCTGTTCAGCCGGATCGTGCCGTGCGTCAAGGACATCGGCCTGTGGGGCGAGCGGCTGCAGCGGGCGTACGTCGACCTGGGCGTCTTCGAACTCGGCGACTCCAACCTGGACCTGCTGATGGCACAGGACGAGGAGCTGGCCGAGCAACTCGACGCGGAGCGCTTCGCGCAGGAGGAGGCGGCCCGTACGGCGGAGGTGGCCGAGGCGATCGCGGCGGGCGCGGGTGCGGGCGGCCCGGCGGGCGCGGGCGTGACGGGCGCAGGCGTGACGTCGGCCTCCGGCGGAGGCGGTCGGTAAGAGCGCGGCTCGGGCTTCAGCCACCACCACGGCTCGGGCTTCAGCCACCACCACGGCTCGGGCTTCAGCTTCCCCCGGAGCCGGCCGCGGGCCTGGCAGCATCGCGGGCATGACTGCGACCGCGAATCGCGCAGCCGCGCAGGACAGCATCCGGGGGCTGGCCCTCGGGGACGCCTTCGGCGAATGCTGGTTTCCGCTGTCCCTGCTGGACGGGAGCGCGCACGAGGAGATCCGGGAGCGGCGCGTGCCCGCCGCCCCCGTATGGCACTGGACCGACGACACCGCGATGGCCCTCTCCGTCCTCCGGGTACTCAACGGGCTCGGAGAGATCGACCAGCAGGTCCTGGCCCGTACGTTCGGCAGGGCGTTCATGGCCGACCCCGGCCGTGGCTACGGAAGCGGGATGCACACCCTGCTCCCGGTGCTCGCCGGGCACCCGGAGGCGTGGGAGGCCGCGCCGCCCGCCCTCTTCGAAGGCGAGGGCAGCCTCGGCAACGGCGCGGCCATGCGGGTCGCGCCGCTGGGCGCCTGGTTCAGCGACGACCTGCGCCGCGCCGCGGAGCAGGCGGCGCGCTCGGCGCGCGTCACGCACACGCACCCGGAGGGCATCGCGGGCGCCGTCGCGGTCGCGGTCGCTGCGGGCTTCGCGGCCCGTATGCGCCGGGTGCGGGTCCCGAGCGCGCCGGAGCTGCTGCGGATGATCGCGGCCCGTACGCCGCGCAGCGCGGTGCGCCGAGGCCTGATCCGGGCAAGCGAGTTGACGTACGACACCCAGCCGCGCGAGGCGGCCGACGTCCTCGGCAGCGGCAGCCGCATCCGCGCCGACGACACCGTTCCCTTCGCGCTGTGGTGCGCGACCCACCATCTCAGCGACCTGACGGAGGCGCTGTGGGCGACGGCGGAGGGCCAGGGAGACGTCGACACGACCTGCGCCATCGCGGGCGGCGTGGTCGCGGCCCGTACGGGGATCGCGGATGTGCCGGCGCAATGGCTCGAGCGCTGCGAGCCGCTGCCGGGCTGGGTGGAGCGCGTTGCGGGCTGAGCGTCGCCCTCGTCGCAGCGAGGGGGCGCCACCCGCCGTCCTGCGCCGCGCATCCATCGGCCGTCTATCCATTATGGGCCGGGAAGCCGCCTGATTCCGTCCTCCCAGAAGACGATCTTGTCGCTGCAGGAATGTCCTACGGTGAATCGCACCGCATTCCCTCCAATCCGAACTCCGAACTCCGAACTGTGAAACGGAGCGATTCGCCATGCCTGCGCGCATTCCCGGGGACACCCGTATCGACCACGACGGCATCGAGCTGGCGGTACGCGACCACGGCGGGGAAGGCCCGCCAATACTGCTGCTTCACGGGGCCGGCCGCACGTTGTGCGACTGGGCCCCGGTGGCTCCCCGGCTGACCCCGCGTTACCGCGTCATCGCCATGGACCTCCGCGCCCACGGCTGTTCCGGTTCCGGCGCCGGCCCGTGGACCTTTTCCGCCGCTCTCGGCGATGTCGAAGCCGTACTGAAGGCGTTCGGGATCCCGGATGCGGTCGTGGTCGGGCATTCGCTCGGCGGGATGATCGCCGCCCTGTGCGCCGAGGCCGACTCGTCCACGCCTGCGGCGGTCAATCTCGACGGCCACGGAATGGGCAGGCCCGAGCAGTACGCCGGGCTCGACGCCGCATATGTGGAGCAACGGCTCGCCGAGGCACGGAAATTCGCCGCCGATGCCGCGGGGCGACTGTTTCCCGCCGAGGCCCTGGACGGTGTGCTCGGTTACCAGTCCGCCATGGCCCAGCAGCTCGGGATCCCGTTCGAACTGCTGGAAGCCGGGGTGCGGCGCGGGCTCGCCGAGGGGGAAGGCGGTCGGCTGTATCTGCGCCCCGAGCGCGAGCGGGCGCTGGAGATGCAGGCGGCCATGGACGGGCTCGACCTGTTCGCGCTCTACCCGCGCGTCCGCCGACCGCTGCTGATCTGCCGCGCCCAGCGCCCCAACCCTCCGACTCCCGGCCTGCCCTGGTTCGACGAGCTGATGGCCGCGTATACGGTGGGACTCGACAGGGACTTGGCAGCGATGGCGCGGACGCAGTCCCAGGTCACCGTCGAGGGAGTCGACGCAACGCACGCCATGCTTCTGGAGAAGCCCGGGGAAGTCGCTGAACGGATTCATACGTTCCTCGGGGGGATTGGGCTTCTCCGCTGCCCCGCCCTCCAGCGCTAGCCGGGGAGGGCTGGGTAGGGAAGACGGGGAAGCGTGTTACGGCCGGATGGCGCCTGCCGCACCCGGACCCCGCCCACCCGTGAGCGGGGCGCAACCCGTCTCTTACGGAAGGGAAATCACCACCTGACGGCACCTCCCTAGCGTTGACCGCGTGACGGGGAACACGGACCAGGGAAACACGGACCGGGGCACCGGCCAAGACCGGGGCACCGGCCACCACTTCGTACGTGCCGGGCGGCGCGGCCGGTTACTGGCCGTGCCCGGCTGGAACACCATCCGGGGCCGGGTCGCCGTCGTCCTGGCCGTGCCGACGTGTCTGCTGCTGGTGCTCACCGGGCTCGCGGTCGTGGACCGCGGCGCCGACTGGGCCGCCGCCCGGGAAACGCAGGCCCGGGTGGACCTCGTGCTCCGGGTGCAGGCGCTGGTGCACGAGCTGCAGCGGGAACGCGGGCTCACCAACGGCCTGCTGGGCGGCGCTCGCCAGTACCGGGACGACCTCGGCGCGCAGCGCGAGCGCTCCGACCTGGCCCGCGCCGAACTCGCGGCCACGCTCGGCGAGGGCGACGCGGACACGGTGTCCGCGGTCGAGGGAGCCCGTAGACGCCTCCTCGGACTGGCGGCGGTGCGGTCCGGTGTGGACGGCGGGAGCACGGACCGCGGCAAGACCTTCGCCTTCTACACCGCCTCCATCTCCGCGCTGATCCGGGCCCAGTCGGCCGACGGCGACGACGCGGCCCGCGGGGACCGGGCCCTGGCGGACGGCGTGGACGCGCTGCAGGCCCTCGCCGACGCCACCGAGTCCGTGGCACTGGAGCGCGGGTCGCTCAACGGGGTCTTCGCCGCCAAGCGCTTCCGCGAGGCCGAATACCTGGAGTTCACGGAGGTACGGGCGGCCCGCGTCGCCGCCCTCGACCAGTACGGAGGCTCGGCGACCCCGGCCCAGCGCAAGGCCCTCGACCAGGCCTTCGCGACCGGCGACGCCCGGCGCGCCACCGCCCTGGAGCGGCGCGCCGCCTCGGCCGCCGACGGCTCGCGGTTCGACGTCGACCCGGCGCAGTGGTGGCGTTCCATGACGGTCCTCGTCGACGACCTCTACGCCGTCCAGCAGCGCGTCGGCGCGGACGTACGCGCACGGGCCGGGCAGCTCAGCGACTCCGCGACCGCCCAGCTCGCGGGCTTCCTCGGCCTCGGGGTGCTGATCGTCGCCGTCGCCACCGCCCTCGCCGTCCTCTCCGCCCGGTCGATCACCCGCCCGCTCGGCGCGCTCGCCGATGAAGCCGACGAAGTGGCGGGGGCCCGGCTGTCCGAGGCGGTCGAGCGGGTGCTCAACTGGGACGGCCCGGAGGCCGGGTCGGACACCGCGGGGCAGCCCGTACCCGTACCGGAGGAGCCCGGACGGCCGGGCGAAGCCGCCGCCCGCAGCAGCGCACGCGAGATCGCCCAGCTCGCCGCGGCGCTCCGCAACGTCGAGCGCACGGCGGTCGGCCTCGCCGCGGAACAGGCCGTGCTCCGCCGCAACACCTCCGAATCGCTCGCCAACCTGGGCCGCAGGAACCAGAGTCTGCTGCGCCGCCAGCTCGGCCTGATCACCACCCTGGAGAGCCAGGAGGTCGACCCCGACGCGCTCGGCGAGCTCTTCGAACTCGACCACCTCGCGACCAGGATGCGGCGCAACGCCGAGTCCCTCCTCGTCCTGGTCGGCGAGCACGCGCCGCCCCGCTCCTGGTCCGGCACGGTCACCGCGCTCGAGGTCGTGCAGTCGGCGGTGTCGGAGGTGGAGCAGTACCGGCGGGTGTCCGCGGCCGACGTCGGGCCCTGCCGATTCCGCGGCCACGCCGTCGCCGAACTCTCCCACCTGCTGGCCGAACTGATCGAGAACGCCCTGGTGTTCTCGCCCCCGCACCTCCCCGTCGAGGTGTACGGCTGGCGCGACGTCGACGAGTACTGCCTGGCCGTCGTCGACCGCGGCATCGGCATGAGCGCGGCCGAGCTCGACCGCGCCAACGCCCGCCTGGCGGGGAAGGAGAGCTTCCTCGTCGCACCCACCCGCTTCCTCGGCCACTACGTCGTCGGCAGGCTCGCCGCCCGCCTCGGCGCCCAGGTCGAGCTGCGCGAGACCGAGGGCTCCGGCACCACGGCGTACGTGGCGCTGCCGTCCTCGCTGCTCGCCGCGCCCATCCCCTCCGACCGACCCCCGGGCCCCGACCAGGTCAGGGCCCTGCTCAACGGCTTCCGTGAGGGCGTCGCCCGCGGAGCCGCAGGAAAGGACAGCGCATGACCCAGCACATGACCATCGCGACGGGCGCTCCCCTGACGGGCGAGGCGCAGAACTTCAACTGGCTCGTCGGCGAGTTCGTCCGTACGGTCGACGGAGTCGTGGACGCCGTGGCCGTCTCCTCCGACGGGCTGCTGCTCGCCGCGTCCGGCGGCCTCGAACGGGACCGCGCCGACCACCTGGCCGCCGTCGTCTCCGGCATCACCAGCCTCGCCCAGGGCGCCGCGCGCGCCCACGGGCGGCACGGCGGCGGAGGCGTGAAGCTGGTGATGATCGAGATGTACGGAGGCTTTCTGCTGGTCACCACGGTGCGCGACGGCAGCTGCCTGGGCGTCCTCGCCGCGGAGGCCAGCGATGTCGGGCTCATCGGCTACGAGATGGGCGTGCTCGCGGACCGCGCGGGCGGCCTGCTCACCCCACAGCTGGTGACCGAGCTCCAACTCGCGGCGGCGCGCTGACACCCGGGGCCGGGACCGACCGAGACCGGGGGGACCGAGACCGGAGACCGGGACGCCGGGACCGGGACCGGAGACCGAGGCCCGGGTCGAGACCGGGGATCGAGACCGGGGATCGAGACCCGGGACCGAGGCCCCGTGGGCTCACCCCAGCGCCGCCTTCATCACGTCCCGCGCGATCGGGGCCGCGCTGCCGCCGCCGCTGATGTCCGCGCGGTTCGCCGCCGCGTCCTCGATGACGACCGCCACCGCGACCGCCGGATCCGCCGCGTCCTTGGCCCGCGCCCAGGAGATGAACCAGGCGTACGGCGTGCCGGAGTTGCCGACGCCGTGCTGCGCCGTGCCGCTTTTGCCGCCGACCTCGGCACCGTCGATCGCGGCCCTGCCGCCCGTGCCGTGCTCGACGGCGGCGACCATCATCTCCTTCAGCTGCATCGCCGTGCTGGGGCTCATCGCCTGCCGGTACGGCTGCGGCTGCGTGACCGCCACCGTCGCGTCACCGGAACGGGAGGAGGCCCGCGTCACCTTCCCGACCAGGTAGGGACGTTGCAGCAGGCCGCCGTTCGGGACCGCCGCGGCGACCATCGCCATCTGCAGCGGGGTCGCGCGCGTGTCGAACTGCCCGATGGAGGACAGCGCGACCTGCGACGGGTCCATCGAGGTGTCGAAGTTGCTCCTCGCGACGGGCGATGGAATCCGCAGGCCGTCGTCGTTGAAGCCGAAACTCTCCGCGGCCTCGGCCATCCTCCTGAGCCCCACATCCACCCCGAGGTGCGCGAAGACCGTGTTGCAGGACACCTCGAAGGCGTACAGCAGCTCGGCGTCCTCGCAGCCGTCCGCCGCATTCGTCAGCCGCGTGCTGGTGTTCGGCAGCGTGTACGGGTCGGGGGTGTCGGTCGCTGTGTCGGTGCTCAGCACGGTGCCCGAGTCGAGGGCGGCGGCCGCCGTCACCACCTTGAACGTGGAGCCGGGCGGATACGTCTCCTGCAGCGCCCGGTTGAGCATCGGCCGGCTCGCGCTCCGGTTCAGCGCGGCCCAGGCCCGGGACGCCGCCGCGCCCGTGCCGGACAGCATCCCCGGGTCGTACGACGGGCTGCTGGCCAGGGCCAGGATTCTGCCGGTCGCGGGCTCGATGGCGGCGACCGCGCCCCGGCGGCCGTCGAGACCCTTGTACGCGGCGCGCTGCACGGCCGCCTTGATGGTGGTGTGCACGTGGCCGCCGGGCTGCTGCCCGCGTGTGAGGTCGTTCCACAGCGGCAGGGGCGCGAGCCGCGCGTCGGTGCCGGACAGGACGTCGTCCTCGGCGCTCTCGGTGAGGGAGGTGCCGTAGGTCTGGGAGGCGTAGCCGGTGACCGGGGCGTAGAGGGGGCCGTCGGTGTACGTGCGCTCGTAGCGCAGGGGCTCGCCCGAGTCCCGGGAGCCGGTGACGGGCCTCCCCTCGACGAGGATGTCGCCGCGCGGCTGGCCGTAACGGGTCGTCGCCAGGCGGCGGTTGGCCGGGTTCCGCTCGTAGTCGTCCGCGCTGAAGACCTGGATGCGGGAGGCGTTGAGGAGCAGCGCCACGAGCAGCAGCAGACAGAAGACGGCGGTGTGCCGGACGCAGCGGATCACGGCCGCACCCCACAGGGCGGACGGATGACGGCGGTGCGGGGGAGGACGGCCGGGCGCCGGACGCAGCGGATCACGGCCGCTCCCCGCCCGCCGGCGGCGGCCTGCGGGCCGAGTCGCTGAGCGCGATCAGCAGCGCGACGATGATCCAGTTGGTGACGACCGAGGAGCCGCCCTGCGCGAGGAACGGCATCGGCATGCCGGTCAGCGGGATCAGGCCCGTCACTCCACCCGCGATGACGAAGACCTGCATGGCTACGATCGAGGCGAGGCCGACGGCGAGCAGCCGGCCGAAGTCGTCGCGGATCGTGACGCCCGCCCGGTAGCCGCGGGCCACCAGCAGCGCGTACAGCAGGACGATCGCGCTCAGCCCGCACAGGCCGAGCTCCTCGCCCGCGGTGGCCAGGATGAAGTCGGACTTGGCGGCGAAGCCGATGAGAACGGAGTCGCCGCGGCCGAGACCCGCTCCGAGCATGCCGCCCGAGGCGAAGGCGAACAGCGACTGGGCCAGCTGGCCGGGGCCCTGCCCGGCCTCGATGCCGGCGAAGGGGTGCAGCCAGGTCTCGACCCGCTCGTGGACGTGCGGTTCGAGGCGGCCGACGACGAGCGCGCCGACCGCGGCGAGCAGCAGGCCGACGGCGAGCCAGCCGGCCCTGCCGGTGGCGACGTACAGCAGGATCACGAAGAGGCCGAAGAAGAGCAGCGAGGTGCCCAGATCGCGCTCGAGGACGAGGACGCCGAGGCTGGCGAGCCAGATCGCGGCGATCGGGCCGAGTACGCGGCCGGTGGGGAACTGGAGTTTCCACAGGCGGCGGCCGGTGTACGCGAGGGCGTGCCGGTTCGCGGCGAGATAGGCGGCGAAGAAGACCGCGAGCAGGATCTTGGCGAACTCGCCCGGCTGGAAGGACAGTCCGGCGACGAGGATCCAGACCTTGGCGCCGTTGATGGCGGGGAAGAAGATCGGCATGACCAGCAGGCCGAGCGCGGCGGCCACGCACACGTACGCGTAGCGCTGCAGCACGCGGTGGTCGCGCAGCAGGGTCACCACCCAGGTGAAGAGCCCGACACCGACGGCGGACCACACGAGTTGGGTGGGCGCGGCCCGGTCGTCCGGGGTCTCCAGGTCGAGGCGGTAGATGAGGACCAGGCCGAGGCCGTTGAGCAGGACGGCGATGGGGAGCAGGAGGGGGTCGGCGCAGGGGGCGCGGAAGCGGACCGCGAGGTGGGCGAGGAGGGCGAGGACGCCGAGTCCGGCGCCGTACCGGGCCGCGCCGCCGGGCACCGCGCCGTGCTGGGCGAGCCCGACCTGGAGGTAGCCGAGGACGGAGATGAGCACGGCGACGGTCAGCAGGGCCAGTTCGACACCTCGCCGTCGGGGGAGCCGTAGCGCCGGTGGGGGCGCGTCCGCCGTCGTTGCGGTCATGCGTGGCAACGTAGCAAGCAGCGCCGCATATTTCGGTTATGTCGTGCTCGGCCCTGGCGTGCGTGCTCCCCGCGCGCGTGTAAGCGCCCGGGGGAGCACACTCACCGGTGAAGGCGTTTGCTCATCAGCACCAGTGCGGAGCCGGGCCGATGTTCTCGATGTAGCGGGCGGAGGCCCAGGCCCAGTGGCCGCTCGCAAGGAGGTACCAGCGCGGGTTGCCGTCGACGTTCTCGCTGTTGACCTTGCAGTTGATACGAACAGTCGTGCCGAACCCGACACTGCCGACGACCCTCGCGTTACGGTTGGGGGCATCGCGGAGGAGCAGACCGGTCCGGGCGATCACGCGACCTCTGTAGGGAGCGCGACGTCCGTCGTCACGACCGTTGTCCTCGCGCCCGTTGTCCTCGCGCCCGTTGTCCTCCCGGCCGTTGTCCTCCCGCCCGTTGTCCTCGCGTCCGTTGTCCTCGCGATCGTCGTCCCGGGCGTTCTCGCGGCCATTGTCTTCGCCGTCGTCGTCCCGGGCGTTCTCGCGTCCGTTGTCTTCGCGGTCGTCCGGGTCGTCGCCGCGGTTGAAGCTGTTGCCGAAACTCGGGTCATCGTCGGAGGGCGCAGCCAGGGCCGGGCCGACCGAGGTCATCGTGGCGAGGACGCCGGTGGCCGCGCAGAGGGCGAGCTTGCTGAACGTGGATTGCAGCATCTGTGTCCTCCTGTGGAGGGGAGTCCCATGGAGAACCCATGGGCGATCTCGTGGCGTCGGGCGTCGGTTCGACGTCGGCCAGGGCCTGCGCCCGGAAGGGGCGGCATCGTGGCCTTCCCGGCGGCGAGTTGCACGTGGTCTGAACCATTCCAACCCGCACAAATCACGCTAAATCTATCGCTCAATGTGCGCAACATGTCACTGTGCGTGACGGCATGCAGGCCCCGGCCGTGGCCTACCTGCAGGCCCCGGCCGTGACCGGGGCCTGCAATCCGCCGCCCCCGGCCCTACCGACTACGACGCCGCGTTCTCGATCGACTCCGCCTCGCGCTGCAGATCGCCCAGCACGCTCGCCGGATCGCCGTTCTTCGTCACCGTGCCGCCGATTTCCGACTTGAGCTTGCTGACGACCGCGCCCCACGACTTCTTGCCGACCGGATAGCTCTCGGCCGTCGGCAGCTGGTCGAGGAATTCCCAGACGTCCTTGTTGCTCACGTCGGCGCGCATCGCCTCCGACGCGGCGTTGGTCACCGGCAGCAGGTCGTACTGGTCGGCGAATTCGAGAACGTTCTGCTTGCTGTACGCGAAGTCGAGGAATTTGCCGATCGCCTCGCGGTGGCCGTTCTGCTTGAAGGCCATCATCCAGTCCGCCGTCCCCGTGGTCGCCCTGGACTGCCCGTCCTTGCCGGGCAGCGGCGCCATGCCGAAGCGGATGCCGTTCTCCTGGGCCAGCTGCATCAGCGTCGGGTGCCCGTTGAGCATGGCGACGTCGCCGCGCGTGAAGGCGTCGAAGGCGTCCTGCCGGTTCATGGCGCCCGGGTCGGGGTTGGTCAGGCCCTTGCCGACGAACTCGTCGCGGAGCCACTCGAAGGTCCGGATGTTCTCCGGCGAGTCGATGGCGTAGCTGCCGATCTCGTCGTTGAAGCCGCCCTCGCCGCTGAGCATCCAGTTCAGCGTCTCGGCCTGCGGCTCCTCCGGGCCGAGCGGCAGTGCGTACGGCACCCTGACCCCCGCCTGCTTGAGCGCCTCGGCGTCCTTCTGTAGCTCCCTCCAGGTCTTCGGCGGGCCGGGTATGCCCGCCTTCTCCAGGAGCTCCTTGTTGTAGAAGAGGACCCGCGTGCTGGCGACGAACGGCAGGCCGTACTGAATCCGTTGCACCTTTCCGGCGTCGGCGAGGGCGGGAATGAACGCCGCCTGGGTGGGGATCGAGAGCAGCTCGTCGGCGCGGTAGAGCTTGCCCGCCGCGGCGTAGTCCGCGTACGAACCGATCTGCGCGATATCCGGCGCCTTACCCGCCTTCACCATGCCTGCGACCTTTTCGTCGACCTCTTTCCAGGTGTAGACGTCCACGTCCACCGATATGCCGGGATTCCCGAACTCGAACTTCCCGACCAGCTGGTCCCAGTACCGCTTCGAGCTGTTGCCCGACCGGTCGCCGTATTCCGCGGCGACCAGCTTGATGGTGACGTTGCCTTCACCGATGGACCCGCTGTTCCCGCAGGCCGAGAGGGTGGAGGCCAGCATCGCCGCGACTCCCGCCCCGATGACCCCCAACTGCCGCCGCTGCACTGCCAAATACCGCCTTCTTGCTCAGAATTCCACTCGCCACGCCGAATGCGTCCCGGCATCGGCGTGAGGGTTGAGTCTCTCCCGTACCCCGGTGTGAGGTCCACATCACGGCGCGTATCGCTTCGGTATCAACGCGGAGGGGGCGGCGGTACCGTGGAGACAGCGCTGTACGACGGGATGGCTGGCATGAGGACTCCCCGACGAACTCGTTCCCTCGGAGGCGCAGAACCCTTCGAATTCGCGCGGACGGCCGTGCTGCTGATCGACGCCGAGGGGGTCGTCCGGGGCTGGACCGAGGGCGCGGAGACGCTGCTCGGCCATCCGGCTTCCGAGGCCCTGGGCGGGTCCGTGTCGGACGTCTTCGCCCCGGCGGACGAGCTGCCGCCCGGCGGGGGCAGGCTGCTGGCCGTACGCCACCGGGACGGGCGCCGGCTCGATCTGGAGGTCCGGATCCTGCCCGTACGCTCCGCCGACGGCCGCCCCCTCCGCCTCGTGCTCGCCTCCCAGACGGCGCGCACGCCGTGGTCCGGTGCCGGCCGCTCGCTGCTGAGCGGGATCGCCGGCATGTCACCGGTGGGCGTGGCGATGCTCGACACCGACCTGCGGTACGTGTGGATCAACGACGCCCTGGAGCGCATGGGCGGTGTGCCCCGCGAGCAGCGCCTCGGAAAGACGCTGGCCGAGGTCCAGCCGGGCCTCACTGTGGAGGCCATCGAAGCGAAGATGCGGCGGGTGCTGGAGACCGGGGTCGCCTCGGTCGGGTACGAGTACGTCGGCCGCCCCGGCGGCGACCCGCAGCAGGAGCACGCCTACTCGACCTCCTTCTTCCGTCTCGAGGACGAGGACGGCGAGCCTCTGGGCGTGTGCTACATGGTGCTCGACATCACGGAGAGTTACCGGGCCCGCCAGAAGATGGCCCTGCTGAACAGGGCGAGCGAGCGCATCGGCAGCACGCTCGACGTTCTGCGGACGGCGCAGGAGCTGGCCGATGTGGCGGTACCCGACCTCGCCGATCTCGTCATCGTCGACCTCTTCGAGTCGGTGCTGCGGGGTGAGGAGCCTGCCCCGGGCCCCGTCCACACCACCGAGTTGGACACGCTGTGCCGCGCGGGCCATCAGTCCGTACGGGAGGGCGCCCCGGAGATGGTGACCGAGGTGGGCGGGCGATGCGGTTACTCGCATGCGTCGCCCGTCGTCCTGAGCCTCGTCAGCGGTAGGTCATCGCTGGTCGGAACGCTGGACCTGGACGGGAGCGAGTGGGCGGACGAGGACCCGGGCCGCGCCGCGATCCTGCGCGACAGGGGATTCCACTCACTGATGGTCGTGCCGGTGCGGGCCCGCGGCATCTTCCTGGGCACGGCCGCGTTCTGCCGCTGGCAGGCCAAGGGGCCCTTCCAGCCGGACGACCTGCTCCTCGCGGAGGAGTTCGTCACGCGCGCCGCGGTCTCCATCGACAACGCGCGCCGGTACACGCGCGAGCACGCCGCGGCCCTGGCTCTGCAGCGCAGCCTGCTGCCGCACGAACTGCCCGGGCAGAGCGCGGTCGAGGCCGCGTACCGCTACCTGCCCGCCGATACGGGTGCGGGCGTCGGCGGTGACTGGTTCGACGTGATCCCCCTGTCCAGCGCGCGGGTCGGCCTGGTCGTCGGAGACGTCGTGGGCCACGGGATCCACGCCGCGGCCACGATGGGGCGGCTGCGCGCCGCCGTACAGACCCTCGCCGACATGGACCTGTCCCCGGAAGAGGTCCTGGCCCACCTGGACGACATGGCGGCGCGGGTCGCCGACGAGACCGCGGCCGGCGGGGGCACGGGAGTGACCGGAGCCACCTGCCTGTACGCGGTCTACGACCCGGTCAGCCGCCTCTGCACGCTGGCGCGGGCGGGCCACCCGCCGCCCATGATCGTCCCGCCCGCCGGTGCCGCCCGCTTCGTCGACCTCCCGGCCGGGCCGCCGCTGGGCCTCGGCGGCCTGCCGTTCGAGTCCGCCGAGCTGCTGCTGCCCGAGGACAGCCTGCTCGTCCTCTACACGAACGGCCTGATCCTGGGCCAGTCCCTCGACGTCAACGAGGGCCTCGTCCGGCTGCACGCCGCCCTCGGCGCCCCGGAGGCTCCGCTGGAGGAGCTCTGCGACGCGCTCGTCGGCAGCCTCCCGGTCGGCCGGCCGGTCGACGACGTGGCTCTGCTGCTGGCCCGCACCCGCGCCCTGGGCCAGGAGCAGGTCGCCTCCTGGGACGTCGCCGCGGAGCCCGCCGCCGTGGGACGGGCCCGCGCGAGGGCGGCCCGGCAACTGGCGGCGTGGGGTCTGGAGGAGATCGTCTTCCTGACGGAACTGGTCGTCAGCGAACTGGTCACCAACGCCATCCGGCACGCCTCGGAACCGATCCGGCTGCGGATGATCCGCGACCGCACGCTGATCTGCGAGGTCTCCGACGGCAGCAACACCTCGCCGCACCTCCGCCACGCGCGGACGATGGACGAGGGAGGCCGGGGCCTGTTCCTCGTCGCGCAGTACACCCAGCGCTGGGGCACCCGCTACACCACGGAAGGCAAGACCATCTGGACCGAACAACCCCTGCGCCCTGCCGAGACCGAGCCGGAGCCCGAACTCGGCAGCCTGGGCGCCTTCGCGGACCTGGGCGATGCCAGCGACGTGAGCGGGCTGGGCTGACCGCACCGCCGAACTCGCCACAACCCAGAGGCCGTAGGGTTACTGCTTACGCCCACACCGGCCACGGCCGGCGCGTCATGCCGCTGGCGTTGAGCCGGCGTTCAGGCCCGTTCCCCGGCGGAACGCGTTCCCTCTCGCTGCATGTCCTGCGTGCCGATGACGGAGAGCAGTTCCAGCTGGGCGGCGCCCTCGGTGCCGGGTGGGGCGGTGAACCACAGCAGGCGCTGGCGTCCGTCCTCGCTGAACAGGCTGTGGCAGTCCAGCTCGATGACGCCCAGCGTGGGGTGGACGATGCGCTTGTGGTCGGTGCGGCGCAATGCGACGTCGTGGGTGTCCCACAGGGCGGCGAACTCCTCGCTGCGCTGCCGTAGCACGGCCACCATCTGGGCCACTTCGGGGTCGCGGCCGCGCCGGGCGGCGACCGCATGGAGGTCGGCCACGAAGACCCGGGAGTGGTGCGGGTGGTCCTCCAGCGGGTAGAGCGCGCGGGCGGCGGAGTCGGTGAACCAGCGGTAGACGAAGCTAGCCGCCGGGCCGCGTACCGCCGGGGGCCGACCGACGAGTGCTGCGGCCAGCTCGTTCTGTACGAGGGTCTCGTGCAGGTCGCTGATGACCTGGGCGGGGGTGGTGGTGAGCCGGTCCAGCAGGCCGAGCAGGGCCGGCTGGACGTGTGCGCTCGTGCCGTGCGCCGCTCGGGGGACGGGCCGGTGGGCGAGGTGGAACAGGTGGTCGCGTTCGTCGCCGTTCAGGCGCAGCGCCCGTGCGAGGGCGGCCACGACCTCGGCCGAGGGCTGGGTGCTGCGCCCGCGTTCCAGCTCGGTGTAGTAGTCCGCCGACAGACCGGCGAGCTGCGCGACCTCCTCGCGCCGCAGGCCGGGCACCCGGCGCCGGGGTCCGGTGGGCAGGCCCACGTCGTCCGGCCGGACCCGGTCGCGCCGGGACTTCAGAAACGCGGCGAGTTCGGGAGGGTTCATGCCCCCATCGTCACTCGCTCGGGTGAGCTGAGCCAGGGGACGACAACCCCTGGGTAGACGCAGCCCTGGCTGGGGACGGAAGGCCGGAGGAGGGTGGACGGGAAAGCGGGGCACTGCGGCGGCGACGCCCTCGCCCCGCACCACGACCCACACACCGTTCAATCCGATCCGGGGAATTCCCGGTCGGCACCCCTCGCAGGAGTCTCCATGTCCCTCCCGAACCCCGCGGAGAACCGCGCCAGGTCCGACCACAGCACTGACCACCCCCGCGTCGCCATCGTCACCGGCGGCTCCCGCGGTATCGGCCGCCAGACGGTGGGCCGGCTCGCCGCCGACGGGTTCGCCGTCGTGGTCGGGTTCGCCGGAAACCGGGACCTGGCCGATGCCGCCGTCAAGGACGTCACCGCCGCCGGTGGCCGGGCGGTCGCCGTCCAGGCCGACGTCGCCGACGAGCAGGCCGTGGCCGCGCTGTTCGCCACCGCCGAGTCCGAGTACGGCGGCGTCGACGTCGTCGTCCACGCCGCCGGCCGGATGCACCTGGCGCCCATCGCCGACCTGGACCTGGCCGAGCTGGACGCAATGCACCGCACCAACATCCGCGGGACCTTCGTCGTCGCCCAGCAGGCGGCCCGGAAGGTACGCAGTGGCGGGGCGATCGTCACCTTCTCCACGTCCGTGGTGGGCCTGGCCTTCCCCGGTTACGGCGCCTACAGCGCGAGCAAGGGAGCGGTGGAGGCGGTCACGCTGATCCTCGCCCGCGAGATGCGCGGCCGGGACGTCACCGTCAACACCGTCGCCCCCGGCCCCACCGCCACCGACCTGTTCCTCGAGGGCAAGGACGAGCAGACCGTCGCCCGCCTGGCCGCCCAGCCCCCGCTGGAACGGCTCGGCACCCCCGCCGACATCGCCGAGGTCGTCGCCTTCCTCGCCTCCCCGGCCGGCCACTGGGTCAACGGCCAGGTCATCCGTGCCAACGGCGGCATCATCTGAACGGCCGCGGCGCCCGCTCACGTTCGCAAGCACCCTCACCCTGCACGGCGGCCGCTATACGCGGCGAAGCCGCGCATCGGACACAGCCGAGGACCACGCCATGCCCTCCCACACACCCAGCACCAGCACGATCCTGGTGACCGGTGCCTCCAGCGGCTTCGGGGCGCTGACCGTACGCGCCCTGGCCCGCGCCGGTCACACCGTGTACGCGGGGATCCGGCAGACCGCCACCCGCAACGCACCCGCGGTGGACGACCGCCACGCCGGCGCACCCGCCGACACCGACCGCGCCGCCGCCTACGACGAGCGCTACGGCCCCCTGCTGGCCGGCCTCAACGACCGGCTGGCCGCGCTCATCCCGCCGGACGCCGACGCCGCGCAGGTCGCCGACGCCGTCGTACGCCTGGTGGCCATGCCCGCCGGCACCCGGCCGCTGCGCACCCACATAGACCCCAGCCACGACGGCAGCGAAGTCGTCTCCGCGGTCGCCGACCGCATCCGCGCCGACTTCTTCCGCCGCGTCGGGCTGGACGACCTGCTCACCGCAGGCAGCTCCCTCTAGCCGTCGATACCCCAGGAGAGAGAACGACCATGCCCTTCGCCAACTTCAAGGTCCCCGCCGGCACCCTCGACGAGAAGCAGAAGGAACAGATCGTCACCCGTGCCACCGAGCTGTACGTCGAGATCTACGGTGAACGCGCCCGCGCCACCACCATGGTGCTGGTCGAGGAAGTCCCCGACGGCGGCTGGGGAATCGGCGGCAACGTCCTGACCCTCGCCATGCTCCAGCAGAGCGTGGACGGCCAGCGACCGCGCCACTGAAGGCCGCTGAGGACCGCTTACGGCGCTTACGGCGCTTACTGCGCTTGCGGCGCTTGCGGCCGCCGGGCGCGGCCCGGCACACGGCGCTCCCCGGTCGGCACCCGCCGACCGGGGAGCGCCGAGCGCTCGGCCTGCGGAGTGTCTTCCGGGTGCCGGGGTTGCCTCAACGCGCCTTCATCACGGAGTTGTTGCCGTGTCCTGGAACGGTGACGGGGGAGTCGTGGGTCGAGGACTTCGCTTTCCGGGGGGCTCTGACCTGGCGCATGGTGATCACACACGGCCGATCACCACGGGGCACGGGCCATCCGCCGCCGGCCCCCTTCCATGAAACGGGGACACCACCATGGCTTCCACTCTGCGCGCCAAGTCCTTTCTCGTCGCTGCCGCGTTCCTCGCGGGGACCACGCTGCTGACCGCCTGCCAGGAGGACACCACGGGCGCGGACTCCTCGTCGAAGTCCAAGACCGGCGCCTCCGCAGCGCCGGCGGAGGCGGCGGCGAAGGCGGAGGGGGTGAGCGGGACCTTCGCGGGCGGCACGGTGGAGTATCTGGCGCCGGGCAAGCACATCGTCAACGCCAACGGCAAGGAGCAGCAGTTCTGGGTGGCCGAGGACACCAAGGTCTACGGCGCGGGCACCATCTGCGGTGAGCACAACTCCGCCGCCGACACCCCCTGCACGGTCGGCGATCTGGAGAAGGCCCTCAAGGACGGGTCGATAGCCGCGGACGTGGTCATGAAGGACGGCATCGCCAGAAAGGTCACCGAGCGCCCGGCTCCGGACGAGGGCGCCCCGGTCGACGAGGGCACCGCGGACGAGGGCAGCAGTGAGGGCGGCGGCTCCGGCGCTCCGGCTGAGGGGGAGGGCGCGGAGTCGACCATCGACGGCATCAACAAGGGCAAGGGCGTCAACGGCACCTGGTTCGGCACGGTGTCCTACCTGGCGCCTGGCAAGTACACCGTCTCGGACATGAAGGGGACCGAGCAGGGGTTCTTCGTCGCGGAGGACACCGAGATCTGGGGCGCCGGTGACATCTGCGGCGACGAGGCCGGACAGGCCGGCACCGAGTGCACAGAAGAGGAACTGGAGGCGGCCACCAAGGGCACCGGCGTGTCCGCCGAGGTCGTCATCAAAAACGGCATCGCCACCACCATCCGCGACGACCACTGACACGGCAGACGGGTACGCGTAGTCACGCCGACTGGGTTCAGGAGTGCGGAGGTCACCTCCCACCCAGCGGATCCTGGATCAGGCCCGCCCGGGCCGGCCCGCACCGATTTTCGCTGATAGGCCGGTCGCCCGATGCCGCCGCGGCACACCCCGGTGTTCATTGGTGCCGCCCGGAGGAGGCCCGCGCCGCGGACTCGGGGCGTAGGCACCGATTCTCGGCCGCACCGGGGCCTGTCGTCGCTCACGTCCTGGGCGGCCGACCGCACGAGGAACCAGGAATGGGAGTACAGATGACCGCCAGTGTGACGATGAGCTTGCAGGACGCCCGGGCGTCGAGGAACCGGGAGGTGGTGGACCAGATGTACGCCGATCTGAGCCGTGGGGACGGTGAGGCGGTCCTCAGCACGCTGAGTGACAAGATCGAGTGGGTCGTCGCCGCCGGGTTGCCCTACGGCGGAACCTACCGCGGCCGTGACGCGGTGCTGGCCAGCGTGTTCGCCCGGTTCGACACCGAGTGGGAGGACTTCGCCGTCGTCCCGGCAGAGCTCATTGCCGTCGAGGACGTGGTGATCGCACTCGGGCACTACCAAGGGCGACGCCGTGGGACGGGCAAGGCGATGAAGGCACGCTTCGCGCATGCGTGGCGGTTTGAGCACGGCGTACCGGTCGCTTTCGAGACCATCGCGGACACCCGCACCATGGTCGCCGCCATGTCATAACCACCCACCCGCCCACCGACAGCCACACACGCCGTTCCCTCATGACGGGCGAGGGCTGCGGCTTCGCCGTCTCGGCGGACTCAGGCCGGCTCACGTCCGGGAGTTTCGTGACCGCCGGCCTGTTGCGTCCGCGGGGACTTGGCGTGGCGCAGTCCCATGGAGAGCCGGGGGTCGACGGGGCCGGGGGGCGATGTTCTGGCGAGGGGGGACTGAACCTGACGCGTCGTCTCTTCAAGCGGCGCCGGTTCGCGCGGCTGGACGGTGGGGCTCGACGGGAGGCTGAGGTCCCTCAGACGCGTCGTCTCGGCAAGCGGCGCCGGTCCGCGCTGCTGGGCGATACGGCTCGACGGGACACTGCTGATACTCAGGCGCATGGTGTCCGCGAAGGCGGGGCGGGAAGACGAGGTGAGGAGAGCGGCGTCGGCGTCTGGAAGGGGAGGCAGCTGGGAGGATTTGGCCTGCCAGGTGGCCGAGCGGCGCGGGCGCCACTGGAAGTGGAGTGCCAGCAGGCGGAATGTGAACGCCGTGAGGGCCGCGCCGATCGCCGTGGCGACGTTCAGGGCCCCCGCCGCGTGCAGCGCGGACGCCGCTCCCGCGCCGGTTATCGCGGGTACGGCGTACAGGTCGCTGTCCCAGCGCAGCAGGGCAGGCAGTTCCTTCGCCACCGCGCTGGCGAGGATGCCTCCTCCCATGGCGGTGATGACTCCCAGCGCGGCCGACGGGACGGCTGCCATTCCGTGCTGAAGCCCTTTGATGGTGCCGGTGACGCTGAACAGGCCGAGACCGACCGCGTCCAGCACGTCGAAGAGATAGGGCTGGCGGTGAAGGGGCCCGCTGAGGTAGGCGATCAGCGCTGCGGCAAGTGGCGCGAGTGGATAGCCGGGATCGGTGAAGGCGATCGACGGGACGTCGAGGACGAGGTCCCTCAACAGGCCACCGCCCAGCCCGGCGGCCTCGGCGAGGACGAGGGTCCCGAAGAGGTTGAAGTCCTTGCGCACGCCGAGATGGGCACCCGACAGCGCGAAGCCGAAGATGCCGAGCAGATCGAGGAAGTACTGCGCCGGGGTGGTCAGTTCGTGCATGAGGGTTGGCTCACTTCGGTTGTGGGGACGAGCCCGTTCGGGACGGCCGGGTTCTCTGCGGGCCTGCCGGTCACAGGCAACGGCCTGACGCCGTCGTCCAGGAGTCCCTTCCTGACAACGCCGCCTGTGGGGCCGACAGCGGTATGCCGAGCGCCTGCCCTCACGTTCGGCCACGTCTCCCGCACCCCGCCCCTGAACGTCGTACGTCGCATCCTCGGATGTCCGGTGATGCGGCAGGGCCGCGTCCACATGACGTGGCCGGTGGGCCGGATGGTTCACGGGGGTCCAAGGGCTGCCCGCCGCGGGCACCTGCGCATCGACCCGGTCTGTGTCCCAGGCCGTGGGGAGCAGCAACGTGAGGTCAGCGACCGTGGCTGCCATCCATCAGCCGGCCGGCTTGGCGCTCAGCCGCCACCGCGCGGGCCGGTCGTTCTCCTCGGCGACGCAGCCCACGCCATGACTCCCCATCTCGGCCAAGGCGCCTGCCAGGCCCTGGAAGACGCGGCCACCCTGGCCGCCGCGATCGCCGCCGAACCAACAGCCGAGTCGGCATTGGCTCGCTACGACGCCGAATGCCGCCCGCGCAGCCAGTCCGTTACGCGCGCGGCGCGCCAGGCCGGCCGGATGGGCCGGCAACTGACCCACCCCGTGGCCATCGCTGCCCGCAACACCGCTCTCCGGCCGGCCCCGTCCCGTGCGACCCCTGGGCGAGTTCGGGCCACCTACTCCTTCGGCGGCTCGGCAGCCTCGCCGTATTCGTCGTGCCAGTTCCACCATTCGTACGGTGGGGTCTGGGGGTAGCCCTCGGGCGAGTCCTCCCATTCCTCCTGCCGTCCGAGCGCTGTCATGTCGAGGTAGCTCCAGGTGCTCCCCAACGCCTCGTCGCCGCGGCTGTTGATGAAGTAGGTGCGGAAGACCCTGTCGCCCTCGCGGATGAACGCGTTCGTGCCGTGCCACTCGTCCACGCCGAAGTCGGTGTCGAACTCGTCGGTGATGGTGTACCAGGGCATCGTCCAGCCCATCCGCGCCTTGACCCGCTCGATCTCCGGCTGCGGCGCGCGTGAGGCGAAGACGAGGGTGGTGTCGCGGGCGTTGAGATGGGCGAGGTGGCCGACGTGGTCGGCCACCATGGAGCAGCCGCGGCAGGCGTGGTCGGGCCAGCCGAAGACGCCGGGCTCGAAGAAAGCGCGGTAGACGATCAGCTGACGGCGCCCCTGGAACAGGTCGAGCAGACTCGCCTTACCCTCGGGGCCGTCGAACGCGTACTCCTTCTCCACCGCCAGCCACGGCATCCGCCGACGCTTGGCGGCCAGTGCGTCACGGGCGCGGGTCAACTTCTTCTCTTCCGCGAGCAGTTGCCGGTGCGCAGCCTGCCATTCTTGCAGCGAAACGATCGGGGGTGTCTTCATCGTGATGCTCACCTTCCAGTTCGGTCCGAGCTCACGTGCCAGGCCAGGGGTGTGAGCTGGGCGCCGCTCAGCAGGACCCCTGCGTCCAGGGTCGGCCGCCAGGGACACGGGCGCACGCCGATGCTCAAGAAATCGAACAAGCGAACTAATGAGTGCATGGCGCCTACGGACTTCCCCGACGACCTGCTCCGGCTTCAGCGAGAGCTGACCAGCACGTATCGAGATGCTCGCGGCCCCGCGCCCCGGGCACGCCGCAGCGCTGCGCCCTCGGCTACTGGAGCTCTCCGCCCGGCTGCTGGCGCACCGTAGGGGCTTCCCGGGCCCGGCCGGCCGTCGACAGGCTGGGCGGAGCTGCACCACCACCATGCCCGCGATCATCGCGGCGCTCGTCGCGGCAGGACTGGTCGCCTGTGCCGGCGACTCTGACTCGACGGAGGCTGCGGTGAACGGCGATCGGGCACATCTTGCCCTGCCCGAGCAGCCATAAGAGACGGCGCCCCTTAAGCGGAGACGGGGACCTTGGCCGGCCGGAGCGGTCGCAGGAACAGGAAGAGTGCGGGGACCAGGTAGAGCGCCCAGACGGTGGCCTGGAGCACGCTGGGGTTGGGCTGGAAGTTGAAGGTGCCTTTGAGCAGGGTGCCGTACCAGCTGTCGGGTGGGATGGTGGCGCTGATGTCGAAGAGGCGGTTGTCCAGTCCCGGCAGGATGTCGGCTTCTTGCAGGTCGTGGATGCCGTAGGCGAGTACGCCCGCGGCCACGACGACCAGCATGGCGCCGGTCCAGGTGAAGAATTTCGCGAGGTTGATCCGCAGGGCTCCGCGGTAGAACAGCCAGCCCA
Organism: Streptomyces sp. 8N616; assembly: GCF_052246385.1. NCBI lineage: Bacteria > Bacillati > Actinomycetota > Actinomycetes > Kitasatosporales > Streptomycetaceae > Streptomyces > Streptomyces sp. 8N616. The sequence goes on from NZ_JBQQBY010000016.1 coordinate 57,684, forward strand.
GCACGACTGCGGTGAGCAGTCCGAGTGCGGCTCCGACGACCGGCCGCGTCCCGTCGTTCGTCGCCTGCACTGCGGACCAGAGGAACAGTGCGGTCTCAATGCCTTCGCGGCCCACGGCGAGGAACGAGGTGGCCACCAGGGCGCCCGTGCCGATCGCCAGCGCCTCGTCCAGTCGGCCGTGGAGTTCGGCCTTCAGGTGCCGGGCGGTGCGTCGCATCCAGAACACCATCCACGTCACGAGGCCCACGGCGATGATGGACAGGCCGCCGCCGAGCGCCTCCTGGGCCTCGAACGTCAGTTGGGCGGAGCTGAATTGCAGGACGGCTCCCACGCCCAGGCTGAGGGCGACCGCGATGCCCACGCCGAGCCAGATGGGCGGCAGCTTGGTCCGGTTCCCAGTCTTGACGAGGTAGGCGACGAGGATGCAGACGACCAGGCTGGCCTCCAGCCCCTCGCGCAGGCCGATCAGGTAGTTGGCGAACACGCCGTTCTCCCATTGAAGTCGATGTGCCGGTTCAGGATTGGCTGTTGAGGAAGCCGATCACGGTGGCGCCCCACCATCCGCCTTGGGAGATCGTGGCGGCGATTCCCGACTGGATCAGCAGGCGACGCGGCACGCGCTGGGTCTGCCATTGCCGTACGCGTTGTCCGAGCCAGTGGGCGTAGAGGCCGTTGAGCATCACAGCGAGTACGAGTCCGAGCTTGATCGCGGTCAGCGGAGAGGACAGGTTCGGCCGGAGGAACAGGCCGCTGAGTACGAGTCCGGCCAGCCCGAGCCAGATCGGCATCTGCAGGGCGCAGGCGGCCTGTAGGACGTCCTCCAGGCTGCGGCGTCCGAGCGTCCAGAGGATGGCGAACCAGTCGACGGCGAGCACGGAACCCAGCCCGACGATCAGCGCCGCGAGGTGCAGGAAGCGGGCTGCGGCCAGCAAGGGCGGGTCGGCGTGGACGTGCCCGGCCACCCAGCAGGCGGCGGCCAGGGCAGCAGTGCTCAGGGCGCCGAGGGTCACGAGCGCCCACGGCGGGGTTGGCGGACGGTCGTGGATCGCGGCGCCGTCTGCCAGCGCGGGCCGCCCGGGTTCCGGGCCCGGGGCGGCCGTTGCTATTCCGGAGCTCGAAGCCACTGCTCAGCTCTCCGGCTTCAGTTCCACGTCGCGGAGGGTGGCGGTGACTGCCTTGCTCAGGGCGGGCTTCTCACCGCTGGCACCGTGACGCAGGAAGGTCGGGGGCTTGAGCGTTGCGCGCAGCGTGTACGTGCCGGCCTTGGGGATGGAGAAGTTGTTGGCGTAGTGGAAGAACTCGGCGTAGTAGAAGTTCAGATCCTGGGCCTGGACGACCTTGCCGTCCTTGTCGACCACTTCGAGGTGGATCGGCACATCCGGCACGATACGGCCGGTCTCGGCCTCCATCGGGATGATCTCGATGTGGTGCGTCTCGTCCTTCGCCGGCGTCCGGTTGACCTGCTTGCCGTGCTCGGCGTGGAACCAGGGCTCGGCCGCCTCGACGATGTAGCCGATGCGGTATTCCCCGACGCGGGTCTCGCCGCCCCTGGCCGCGATCTCCGCCTCGAGCACGGTGTGCTGGTGTGCTACTCCGGCCGGTGCCGTCTCCTTCGCCTGGTTCTTGGCGGGTGCCTTGTCGGGCTTGTCGGAACCGCCGCAGGCGCTGAGGGCGAGGGCGAGCGGGACGACGATGCAGAGCGCGCTGAGTGACGTTCTGGGCATGGCTGAAAATCCTTCAATCACGGTAAGGTTAGGCGAACCTAAGGCCGTGTCGTGTGCGAGTCAAGTCCTCCCGCAATGTGGACATTGGTTCGCATATTGATCGCCGCAAGGTGAACTTTTCGTAATCCAAGGAGAGTTGAGGCGCCATGCACCGTCCGCCAAGGTTCAGTGGGCGACTGCGGGATGATCGATATCTGGACAGCGAAGCTGTCCTCTCGCCGACACTCCGCGGGCGCCTCTGCCCCTCGCCATCCCGCCAAGGAGAATCCGCTGTGACCTCTCGCTTGATCCGGCCTGTCGCCATCGCCCTGCTGACTGCTGGACAGCTCACCCTTGTGACCGCCTGTGCCGAAAAGGGCAGCAGCGACGCGAAGTCGGGTGCTATCGCGGTCAAGGCCACTGACGACGCGTGCAAGCTCTCCCGGACGTCCGCGCCTGCCGGGTCCATCGCCTTCGAGGTGGCCAACGAGGGAGGCAAGATCACCGAGTTCTACCTCTACGGACCAGATGACAAGGTGATCAGCGAGGTCGAGGGCATCGGGCCCGGCACCTCCCGCACGATGACCGTGAAGGTCACCGAGGCCGGCACGTACACCACCGCTTGCAAGCCGGGCATGGTCGGCAGCGGCATCCGCGGTGAATTCACCGTCACGACGAAGCACCATGGGTGACCGACTTCGCCGCACGACGAGCAACAAGACGTCCTGCTTCTGGCGCTTAGGAGCTTCGGGGCACTCGCGGTCCTTCGCTTGACGTTGCCTTGCAACTGCCGCGCTCTGGGTGGGCGTCGGCCTCCTCCCCGTCACGGGCGCGGCAGGCCGGCCTCGGCACGGTGGCCGCGGGCACCGCGGTCTCCGTACTCGCCCTCTACGCGGCCATCGTGCAGCCGCGGGCCGGTCGGGTCCTGAACTTCGGACGGATCAAGCGCGCACTCGCCTCGGCGCCGGTCTGCTGATCACCGCGGGTACATGCGTGCGCGCAGGCGGAACCGCCTGGCGCGAGGCTCGTGCCTTGGCGCTGCCTCCAGCGCTCGCCGCGACTCCGCTCGCGGGCCGCCCCTGCGACATGCGGCATTCGGCTCTGTCCACTCGGCTGTGCGCGGGCGCGGACCCTGCCGAGGTCGCTCGTGTATCTCGCAACTGGCGGCCCCGGGATGTCGAAGCTCGTCACCGCCACGCCGGGCAGGGCTTCTTTGCCGAAGCCGGGGTATGACGTGTCCCGCGTCCCAAGGCTTCGCGGCGGTAGAGCAGGGCGCTGCCGTAGCCGCTGCGTGAGGAGGGGAGCTCCCGCCTTTTGCGAGCGAGGACACCTACACGGTCGAGCTGCGCCAGGAACCTCCGGGAACCGCCAGGGACACCGCTGCAACTGCTCCATTCAGGTGCCGTGCACGTTCGACCCTGGTGGTTCGTGACCGCATCCGTGGCGAAGCCGCCGGACCGGCACCCGGTCCTCGTGTCCACCGCCGCGCACTGCTTGTGTGTCGAGCCGCCGGCCGGCCTGGATTCGAGGGGAATTGCAGTCAGGCGCGGCGTACTCGTGCGGCTATGCCGTGGCCCACGAACAGGTAAATCACGGCCGGAAGGCCGTAATTGAGAAGAACGCGCAGCCATTCTGCATCCATGGTGAAGATGTCCTGGGACCACCATGCGAGCCAGTCCGCCATTCCTTCGACGAAACCGACAAAGACGTTGGCCTGGTTGGCTTCGAGCACGTAAAGCAGGATCCACAGACCCAAGAACGCAGCTGCGATGTCCGCGATCGTATGGATGACCAGCGCAGACCGTTGCGCGGCGCTGTCCCGGTCGCCGCGGTGTCGCTGGCCTGCGGACATGGGTTCGCCGGTGTTGCTCACGAAAAGCCCCAATCGAATAGGTGAGTGATCCCTGGCCTTCGGCAAGGAAGCACGGCCGAGGTCGGCCTCCCCTGCAGGAGACACCCCGGCCGCGGTCTCGCGCGGGCCTCTCCGTGCCCGTCTTCATCTCTGCGCCGGACAGATCGCGTGTGTTACGCCGCCACCGCATGTGCGTCCGTTACGGGCGTCCATGCGAATTCTGTCTGCGCTCACGCGTGCGGGGGGTGTGACACCTGATCTGTCACTGGCGCAGAAGCAGGTGCGCCGACTGGTCATCGGCGCATGCGGATCCGGGGGTTCCCCCCGTGCCTGCGGATCCGGTTTGCGGCGCGGGCGCGTCCGAGTCTTCGGTCCCGCCCGCGCCGCCTCACGAGGACACCACTCCGTCGACTCAGACCCAGGGAACGCCGGGCGTTGGCATGCTCTCTGGCGGCCCCGGGACGCCTTGATGCGGGCGGCGCGTCGGCGCACCGCCACGGTGGAGGACTCGGAGGACGTTCTCCAGGAGGCGATGGCCGGGCGGTTGAGTCCTCGACGGAATGGTGCTGTCGTGTCCGACGATCAGGCGGGGCGTGCGGAGGCGGGGCGCCATACTGCCGCAGGCGGAGGACCGCATCGGGACCGCCGTCACACGCTATGGATATCGGTCGGGCTCGTGGTCGTCGTCATCGGCGCGGTGGCCGGCTTCAAGCTGGCGGATCTGCCGCCTTCCGACGGTGTGACGGTGCACATCGTCCCGGACCCTCCTCAGGATCTGGACGAGTACTGGACTCCGGAGCGCATCCGCGACGCGAAGCCGTTGTAGGGTCCGGGGCGCCGACCGGGGTAGCGGTCGGCGCCCCGGAGCTCAGCTCGGTCAGCGCTTGGGTCAGAGGCTGTTCACGGCGTTGACGACCGCGATGGCGTGGTTGGCGTGCTCGGACGAGAACAGGTCGTCGTTCTCGCGCGGATCGCCCTGGGTATGACTGTTGGCACCGACGATCTGGTTGTTCTGCGGGTAGCCGATCCTGCCGAGCGATAGCGCGACTGTCGGTATTCACGTTGGTGCCGCGCTGCCATGGGCCGGCTGAAGCCTTGAGCCGTGTCACTCTGGATGGTGTTCCGGCTGGTGCAGGCGGCGCCAGTCCGGTGGATCGATTCTCTGGCGCTGCATCAGCTCGACCGCCTGACGTACTTCTGCCAGTACGTCTCCGCGTTCACGTACCAGGCTCTCGTAGATCGGTAGATGGTCGGCGCCTGTGGCTGTCACGTGCTGGTCCTTCGCTGGCATGTCATAAACCTGGGGATTGCTTGGCTGGGCGCAGAGTTGGGCCGTGATCCTGCCTCGCTGATCGGCGAGTCCGCAGGGCATGGTCATCGTTTGGCCGCTTGCTTGCGGGCTTCGGTGGTGTCAATGGCGGGTGGGGAGACGGTCGGAGATGTGACTCAGGAGCCTTTCGATACGCGTGTCACCCGCCCATCGGCCCTGCATTCGGGCTTCGGTGAGCCGCCTGCTCAGCTCGCGCACCTTGCCGGCCGCATCTTTCACCTTGCCATCGCTGAGCTTGCTCATGAGCTGGTCAGCGCGGCGCTGGACGTCGCGCGCCAGCCGGGGATCCATGGTGGACGCCTGAGAGTTGATCCTCCGGGTCAGGGCGGCCGCCAGCGCGGCGGTGCTGGTACGAGGGGGTGTGGCAGGTGTGGGGGAGGCCGCTGGAGGGGTGCTGGCTGTTACCACGGAGGGCGTCGCGAACGGGGACGGAGAGCGAGACGAGGGAGTCGTTGTTGGCTTCCGGGGCGTGGGAGTACCCGGTGCCGGGGATGCGTCTGGGCGCGCTTGGCCGGCGGGCTCGATGGAGGAATCGTCCCAAGCGAGAGCGAAGCTTCCGGCGAAGGCGGCGGTGGCCAGGACGCCGATGGCGGTCTGTAGCTTCCAGCGCCGTCGTGCTGGATGGGGATGGGGACTCATCCGGGTTGCTCGCGGTTGCGGCCCGGCGCTGGTGATGTCGTCACGGGGTGGCGCAGACAGCAGGGCGGCGGTGCGGGTGGCGTCAGAGGGCCGTTCTGCCGGCTCCTTGGCCAACAGGGCGTGTATGACCTTCTCCAAGGAGGGTGGGACGTCCGGGCGTATTCGGCGTAGGGGTTCTGGCTGCCGGTGGACGTGCTGGAACAGGAGCTCCACGGCGTTGTCGGCCCGGAACGGCGGCCGTCCGGTGAGGGCTTCGTACAATACGCAGCCGAGTGCATACAGGTCGCAGGCCGCTGTGCCCCGGCCTCCCATGGCCCGCTCCGGCGCGGTGTAGGAGGCGGTGCCGACGAAGTCTCCGGTGGTGGTCAGCGCGGTGGAGTTCTCGTCGGCCAGGACGGCGATGCCGAAGTCGGCGACCTTGACGGTCCCGTCATGGGCGATGAGCAGGTTGGCGGGTTTGATATCGCGATGGATCACATCGCTGTCATGGGCGGCGGCCAGCGCGTGAGCTGCTTGGGCACCGACCACGGAGACCCGCTCAGGTGACAGCCGCCCATCCTCGCGCAGGATCTGTGCGAGGCTGCGGCCTTCCACCAGCTCCATGACCAAGAACAGGCGACCATCGGTGGCCGCGCCGACGTCGAAGACCGCGACGATGCCCGGATGGGAGAGCCGCGCTGCTGCACGAGCCTCGCAGGCGAGACGCTCGCCTGTCGTGGTGCCCGTGGGCCGGGACGGCTGGGACACCACTTTGACGGCCACATCACGCCCAAGGACCTCGTCACACGCCCGCCACACCTGCCCCATGCCTCCGCCGCCCAGCGGCGTCATGAGCCGGTAACGGTCAGCCAGCAGTTCGCCGCGCACCATTATCCACTCCTTTCGCAGTCCTCGGACAGGTGAACACCAGTGCCGTAGCAGGTCGCGAAACGTGCCAGGACGTCCAGGGAGCAGGGCATCTGGCCAACCCGGAAAATCAGTCTTGACGAGCCAAAGGGGAGTGGTCGCAGCAGGCTAGCACTCGAGATTCTCACCGGCACAAGGACGCCTTGGGTGCGGCTGCTTCACCTTGATGAACGGCAATCAAATGAGGATAAGGGCAGCTCTGGGCAATCTTTCGGAGATCCCTCGATGCCACCCGTTGCAGCACCGGTGCCGGTCATCGTGGCCAGATCGATTCTGGTCGATAACAGGGATTCATCGTTCCTTGACGAAGTTGATTCACATAGAAGGTCGGCGGCTGAGTGAGCGTGTGAAAGAGCGAGACCCGATGAAAAGTCGGGAGAGGTCGGAATTCGTACGCCGTGCTGACTGTCGAGCATGGCCCCGCCCGACGTAGACGTTGGGGAGCGGGGGAACGGTGCGCATCCCCCGCGCAACCCGGACAGCGTCGGTCGGCTCCTGCGCATCGACGCCAAATCAGGATGGCCCACCGGTATGCGGTCGAACCGCTGCTGCGGCCGACCGAGGAACCCGACCGATACGACTGGGCGTTCATCGCGCCGCCCGACCGGAGAAGTTATGCACGATGGGCCGAGGGCTCCTGACCGCCCGCGCTTCGGACACCACAAGTGGCACATCCTGCTGAGCCCGCGGGCCGAGAAGCGGGAACATCGCGGAATGCCCCTCTTCCGGATTAGCCCGCACCCGCCCGCGGGGCAGACCTCAGTGCCTGATCCGGCGGAATCCCGGTAGTGGCGACCGGAAGGGCCGTCTGTTCCCCCGGTCTTGGGCGCTGCTGTTCCCATGGTCCCTCCATGTGAGGCCGAGCCGCGGTCCATCGCCGACCTGCGCCCGGCCGGCACGCCGCGGTTGCGCCGCGTCGAGGTCGACATCGACACGGCCACCTCCCAGCGCCTGGCACAGCTATCACAGCGTCTGGCGCGAGGCCTGCACCCTGGCGCTGCCTCCCGCGCCGGCGGCTACTCCGCGCGCAGCCCGGCCCTGCGACCTCCGGCCCCGGCGCTGTCCATCTGGCTGTACGCGGGGGCCGACCCCGCTGAGGTCGCCCAGCGGGCAGGCAACAGCGTCGAGGTTCCTCCTGACCCGCTACGCCAAGTGCCTCAACGACCGGCAGTCCATCAATAACCAGCGGATCGAACACCTGCTGCGCGCCTACGACCAGCCGCCCGAACCGGATCAGTAGCGTCCGGGCCGGAACGGTAACGACCACGAATCAGGTGAGGGGCTGTTGGACGGCCAGGGCGTCCTCGGCCGTACGGGAATCACTCCGGCGGCGCTTGGCCCGCCGGTGGAGTGCCAGAGCAGTGAGGAGCAGCAGGGCGAGTGCAGCGGTGATCGCACCGATGCCGATGCGGTCCAGGGTCTCCGCGATCCACCGCTGGATGCTGCCTGCGGCGTCGATCACGGGGTCGGTGATCTCGCCGCCGCGGAGCACCCGGATCTCGTACCAGCCGTAGTAGGCCACATACGCGCCGACCAGGAGCAGCAGGCCGCCGCCGAGGCGGGAGGCGACCGCGCCGAGGCGGCGGAGGCGGCCGACCTTGGCGGTGCGGGTGAGTGCCACGGACAGGGCGGCGGCGCCGACGAGCATGCCCATGCCGGCCGCGTACGCCGCGAACAGCACCACGCCTTCGAGCGTCGATCCGCTGCGGAACGCGGAGACCACGATGGCGAGGAACGGGGCGATGGTGCAGCCCAGCGAGGCGATCGCGTATGCGGCGCCGAACAGCGCCATCGAGGGCACGGACCGGGTGACGGCGGGGGCGCGGCGGAGCTTGGGCAGCAGCGCGGGCAGCGTGCGGCCGGCCAGCAGCCAGCCGCCGACGAGGGCCAGCAGCAGCCCGAAGACCACCGTGAACCAGGGCAGATGCTGCTGCACTTGTCCCGCGACGGGTGCGACGGCCAGGCCGAAGAGGGCGAAGACGGCCGCGAATCCGCCTGTCATGGCGGCGGTCGCGGCCAGGGCGCGGCCGACGGCCGCGGCCCGGGTGGGTGAGTCGTCGCCCAGGACGAGGAGCGAGAGGTAGGCGGGCAGCAAGGCGAAGCCGCACGGGTTCACTGCGGCGAGCATGCCGGCGGACAGGGCGAGGGCGAGGGGAAGGTGGGACATGGGCCGGTCAGCCGACGAGCTTGCTGACCTTGTCGGCCAGCCCCTTACCGGCGGGCAGGTTTCCGTTGAAGACGGTCTTGCCGTCCTTGTCGAGCACGACGTACGTGCTCTGCTCGGTGATCTCGAACTTCTTCCAGATGTCGCCGGGTTCGTCGGACAGGTTCGGGAAGGCGCCGACCTTCGCGGAGGCGACGAAGTCCTTCATGGCGGCCGGCTTGTCCAGCCCGGCCACCCCAACGACGTTGGCCCTCCCGTCGAATTGCTCGGCGACCTTCGCCGTCTCGGGCCCCTGGTCCTTGCACTTGGGGCACCACGGGGCCCAGAACCACAGCACGGTGGGCTTGCCCGCAAGTGTCGCGCCGTCGAACCGCTTTCCGTCGATGGTCGTGCCGGTGAACCGCAGCGCCTCGGGGACCGCCGCCGGAGTGGCGGAACCGGCTTCTGCCGTGGCGGGGGCGCTGGTTGTCGTGGAGCTGTCCGTACCTGCGGCATCGCCGGCGGTGGCGCCGTTCTCTGAGCCGCAGCCGGTCAGGGTGAGCGTCGCGGCGGCCAGGAGGGCCGGCAGGAACGAGCGGGCATGCATGTGTGCTCCTGGTGTTCGGGATCGTCTCTGAATGTAGATCGCCAGGCCCGGCGGACGGGACGGCCCGGATGCTTACGGTTCGGTGACGTCAGCCGGCCTGGTCCTGGAGCTGTTCGGGGTCCAGGACGGTAATGCGGTGCGGGTGGCCGCGCGCGAGGGGCTGCACGCGGTGAGGATGCGGTCGGTCGCGGCCGAGGCGGGTGTCTCACTGCGACTGGCCCTGCGACCGAGGCCGCGCGTCTGCTGGCGCTCAGCCACGGCCCGGGCATCACCGTCCTGGTGGGACAGCGCACCGCAGCCGAGTCCAGGACGGTGCTGCGCTCCCACCTCGACCAGCTCTTGGAGCAGGGAGCGTGAAGCCGTCTTCCTACGGCGCGCCCTCTGCTTTCCTGGCCACATAGATGGTGTTGGCCGCAGTTCCCCCCTGCAGTGGATTGTCGAAGTCGACGACGTGGGCTTGTGACTCTGCGAAGACCTCTGCGAGGACGGAGCTGAACTGTTCGTCCGGCGGATCGTTCGACCACAGAGCGAAGACACCGTCAGGGTGGAGACGATCGGCAAGAGCGCGCATCCCGGCAGGCCGGTAGAGGGCCGCGTGACGTGGGTGCAGCACATGGCGCGGCGAATGGTCCACGTCCAGCAGGATGGCGTGGAAACGACGGTCCGGCTCCTGGGGATCCAGGCCACCGGGATCGCCGACCATCGCGAAGAAGTCGCCCTGGACCAGGCGGCAGCGGGCGTTCGACGCCAGGCGGGCACCCAGCGGCACCAGCCCACGCTCGTGCCAGTCGATGACTTCGCCGAGCGCCTCGATCACGATCAGCGAGCGCACACGCGGGTCCTCCAGGGCCGCCTGAGCGGTGTACCCGAGACCGAGCCCGCCCACGGCGACGTCGAGTTCGTCATCTGGCAGCTTGGCCAGGCCGAGCCGGGTGAGTGCGATCTCGCCTGCTGTGAAGAGGCTGGACATCAAGAACTCGTCACCGAGCTTGACCTCGTACACATCGATGCCCGACGCCGGGTCCCGTCGACGCCGCAGGCTGATGTCGCCCATCGGTGTCGGGCGCCAGTCGATCTCCTCGAAACGCGCGCTCATCCGTTCACCCTTCTGATGCCTTGATGCCACCGGTGCCCGCGAGTTGTGCGCCCGGGCCGCCGCTCTTGCCAAGCTCAGGCGCGAGACGGTCCCTGCCTACGGCGAGGCAGGACCCCGGGCCGGTCAGGCGTCGATGATGACCGGGATGATGAGCGGCTTGCGGCGGTAGGTCCTGAACGCCCAGGCCGCTACGGCACGGGTGATGAGCTGTTCGAGCTGGTGCGCGTCTCCGACGCCTTCCTCCGCCGCGGTCGCCAGAGTCTTTTCGATCACGGGGATGACCGGCTCGAACGTGGTGTCGTCGTGGACGAATCCGCGAGCCAGGAAGTCGGGAGCCTCGGCCAGGGCGCCCGTGTCGGCATCGACGATCGCCACCACCGTGACCACCCCTTCCGCTGCGAGGGTGAGGCGGTCCTTGAGGGACGCTTCGGTGGCGCCACCGACCTCCATACCGTCCACGTAGACGTAGCCCGCGGGCACCTTGCCGGTGACCGACGCGCGCCCGTCGACGAGGTCGACGACGACGCCGTCCTCGGCGATGACCACCCGGTCGGGGTCGACTCCGGTACGGATGGCAAGGTCGGCATTGGCGCGCAGGTGCTTCCACTCGCCGTGCACGGGCATGACATTCCGCGGCCTGACGATGTTGTAGCAGTACGCGAGTTCGCCGGCGCTGGCGTGCCCCGAGACATGCACCTTGGCGTTGCCCTTGTGGACGACGTTCGCGCCCCACCTGGTCAGCCCGTTGATCACTCGGTAGATGGCGCTCTCATTGCCCGGAATCAGGGAACTGGCGAGCAGGACGGTGTCCCCCTTGCCGATACGGATCATGTGGTCGCGGTTGGCCATGCGGGAGAGCGCGGCCATCGGCTCGCCCTGGGAACCGGTGCACACCAAGGTGATCTTGTGGTCCGGCAGCTTCTCCAGCTCTTTCATACCGACCACGAGCCCGGACGGAACCTTCAGGTAACCGAGTTCGCGGGCGATGCCCATATTGCGGACCATCGACCTGCCCACGAAGGCGACTTTGCGGCCGTGCTGGTGTGCGGCGTCCAGCACCTGCTGGATGCGGTGCACATGGCTGGCGAAGCTGGAGACGATGACCCGCCGGGGCGCGGTGCGCAGGACCTGCTCGATCGCGGGGTTCAGCTCGCGCTCGGAGGTGACGAAGCCCGGGACTTCGGCATTGGTGGAGTCGACGAGGAACAGATCCACGCCCTCCTCGCCGAGGCGTGCGAAAGCACGCAGGTCGGTGATCCGGTTGTCCAGGGGGAACTGGTCCATCTTGAAGTCACCGGTGTGCAGCACCAGCCCGGCACCGGTACGGATCGCGACCGCGAGACCGTCCGGGATGGAGTGATTGACCGCCACGAATTCGCAGTCGAAGGGGCCGAAGCCCCGCCGGTCGCCTTCGCGTACCCGCACCGTACGTGGCTTGATGCCGTGCTCTTTGAGCTTGGCCTCCAAGAACGCCAGCGTCAGCTTCGAACCGACGACGGGAATATCGGCCCGCTCGCGCAGCAGATACGGCATGCCGCCGATGTGGTCTTCGTGGCCGTGGGTCAGCACCACGGCCACAACATCGTCGAGGCGGTCCCGGATGGAGGTGAAGTCCGGCAGGATCACATCCACCCCGGGCTGGGTCTCTTCGGGGAACAGCACCCCGCAGTCGACGATCAGCAGTTTGCCGGCGTGTTCGAAGACGGTCATGTTGCGGCCGATCTCACCCAGGCCGCCGAGGGCGACGAGCCTCAGCCCTCCTTCGGGCAGGGGCGGAGCGGCTTTCAGCTCTGGATGCGGATGACTCATACCGTGACGCTACCGGAGAGTCCCGAGGTGATCCCGTGCCTCTCGCCGGTTCACGCTGTGCGCTCCGAGCGAAGTGGTGTACGGCCGGTGGTTCTGCGCCGCCGGGAACGACACGTGAAGGCCCTGCCTCGGACCCCCTGAGCGCCGGTCCATCCGTCGAGCCGGTCAGCGGTCGGGGCGAGCTTCCGCTACGGCAGCGGGCGGGACATGGTGCGGTGGAGCCGGTAGCGGTTCCCGTGAGTGAGTCGCACGCCGGGCCTCGCTGATTCCCGGGTCGCCCGCTCCAGCGGCACCGTCAGCGCCGGTCTTTTCCTCGGCTACAGCCGTGAGGCAGTGACCCGGTATTCGTTCCTCCCGGCAGTCCCCGCGGTGCTGGCCGCGGGCATCCCGGAGCTGTTCAGGAGCCAGGCCCGCGGGAGGCGACGCGGCTCCGGTGGACCGTACGGGCGCGGGCCGGCAGCTTCGGGAGGGACATGCCGTCCTCGCCCCTCTGTGCGGCGGCTTGACGCCTGTCCTGGGGCGGGGTCTGGGCGGCAGCGCCGCGTCGGAAGGGACGGCGCTGCCAGGACGGGCCGTCCGGTTGAGGGCTTCTTCCCGGACCCACCCGCCGCTAACCTACCCTAACGAGAGGGTAGGTTTGTCGTCGGTTCCGGGCGTGGTCCCGGGCCGCGATGAGGCGCGGAGATCCTTTCCTCAATCAGCCTGGACAGATCAACCACAACTACGGCGGCCGCGGCACTGCACTCCCCCTTTCTGGCCCGGCTGGTCGCCGTCTCCGTCGTGGATGACGTCCGGGTTCAGCTCCCTGCGCTCAGCCTGCGGCGCAGGGTGGCGGCGAAGTCCTCGGCGGCCATCAGCTGGGCGCGCAGCGTCTCGCAGCGGGCGTCGGCCACCTTCCGGTAGGAGCCCAGCCGCTCCCGCAGCCGCGCCAGTTCATCGCCCGAGGGCGGGTCGTCCGTCGCGGAGATCCGATCGGTGATCTCCAGCAGATCCCGCATCTCCTCCAGCGAGAAGTCCAGCGGCTTCATCCGGCGGACGACCATGAGCCGCTCGACGTCGGCCTCGGTGTAGAGGCGGAAGCCGCCCTTGCTGCGGGCGGAGGGGACGACGAGGCCCACGTCCTCGTAGTGCCGGATCGTTCGCAGCGACAAGCCCGTCCGCTCGGCCACCTCGCCGATCTGCATCTGCCGGTCGCTCATCGCCGCCTGTTCCCCTTTTCGTCTCCGCCACTTTCGGGTGCGTGAAGCTCAGCGCACCCCATGTGAGATGAACCGCAGGATCTTGGTGCTTGTTTGCCTGGGATCCACAGGCTACGAGTCGGCCTCTTCCCTCACGTCGGGGCAGAGTTATTCGACGTGGCGCCTCCGCTGTACAGGTGACAGCATGGGCGGCCCGCCATGCAGCGGGCCCCGACCGGGCCCCGATGGCATCCGCAGACTTCCGGGCAATGATGCCCGAACGGCCCCCGAATCGGCTGCCGGCCTCCAGGCAGGCCCCCGCTCCGGGCGGCCGGGCCGCCGGATCCCCCGCTCCCCGTAGGAGCCGAGTACACGCGGGTGCGTCCAGCGGACGCGTGCGCCCGAACTTCCCGGGCTCAAATGCAGGCCTCCTGGATCCAGCGCGGCACAGCCGCCTACCCCTCCGTGATGACGGCCCCCACCCACACGGCCACCGACCTACGCGAGCTGGCTGTCAGGCTCACCCCACCACGTGAACGAATTCCTGGATCTCGCGGGCCACCACCGGTGTCTCTCCGCCTCCGAAGCCCGCACGCCGGGCGCCGTCAACGTCCCAGGGATGGACGGCGACCAGCAGGGTCTCGGCGGGATCGACGGCCAGGCGGTCGGTGGCGTACCGGTACGCCGCTGCGGCAGGTTCCCAGGCCCGGGGCGTGCTGACGTCCAGCTGCTCCTGGAAGGAAGCAGTCGAACAGCCCGGCGGAGGCCAGCAGGCGCTCACCGGTGGCGGCGGAGCCGTTGGTCAAGGTGGCCAGGCGCAGGTCGGCGGCGTGCAGCTGCCGTACGCCATCGGGGACGTCCGGGTGCACCTCCAGGTCGCCGAAGGCATCCAGGATGTATTCGGCGGCGCGGCCGCTGTCACCCTTCCAGCCGTCCAAGCCGACCAGCAGGCTGCGCAGTCCGGCGTCCGCCAGCTCGTGGAAGCCGGCGTACGCGCCCGCAGCGGTCAGCGCAATCCGTCCCGCGGCACCCCGGCGAACCAGGTCGGGAACAGGTGGCCGGGCGCGTCGGCCTCCTCGAACCTCGTCCGCAGCGGGGCGAGATCGCTCAGAGTCTCGTTGACATCGAAGAGCACCAACTGGACGGGCGCCTCCACGGGGCAACCTCCTTGTGTGCCGGTCAGGCTCGGCTCAGGGCGGCGAGGGCGTCCTCCACGGCACGGTGGAAGGTGGGGTAGGCGTAGATCATGTGGCGCAGTCGGTCGACCGGGACTTCAGCCTGGACCGCCACCGCGAGGCCGTAGAGGACCTCGCCTCCTGCGTGTCCGGTGGAGGTGGCGCCGACGATCACACCTCGGTCGGTGTCCTCGACAAGTTTGATCAGGCCGTCGTTGCCGGCCTTGTGGATCCAGCCGCGCGCCGAGGAGGGCACCTGGGCGATGCCGGTGCGCACCCGCAGTCCTTGTTCCCGGGCGGCGTGCTCGGTCAGGCCGACGGAGCCGACTTCGGGGTCGGTGAAGGTGACCCTGGGCAGGGCGCGGTAGTCCGCATCGGGGCCCGGGTCTCCGAGGATGGCGCGGACGGCGATCTCTGCCTGGTACATCGCAACATGCGTGAAGAGCCCGCGTCCGGTCAGGTCGCCGACGCCCCACAGGCCGACGGCGGCCCGCAGTTGCTCGTCGACGTCCAGGGCGCGGGCGTCGGGGTCCAGGCCGACGGTTTCCAGGCCGAGGCCGGTCAGGTTGGCGCGCCGCCCGGTGGCTACCAGCAGCTGCTCGGCGGTGACCTCCTCGCCGCCGTCCAGGGTGAGGCTGAAGGAGTCCCCGGCATGGCGTACGCCGACCGCCCGCGCCCCGGTGCGTACGGTGATGCCCTCCGCGCCCAGCACGTCGGCGAGCAGCGCGCCGGTCTCGGGCTCCTCCGAGGGCAGCAGCTGCTCCGTCGCCTCGATGACGGTCACCCGGGTGCCGAAGCGTGCGAATGCCTGGGCGAGCTCCAGGCCGACGGCGCCGCCGCCGAGCACGATCAGCGAGCCGGGCCGCTCCTTGGCCGCGATGGCATCGCGGTTCGTCCAGTACGGCACCTGGTCCAGCCCCGGCACGGGCGGGATCTGCGGGCGGCTGCCGGTGGCCAGGACTACACCGCGCCGGGCGGTGAAAACCTCGCCGTCGACCTCGACCCGGCCGGGCCCGGCCAGCCGTCCGCGCCCTCGGACGAAGTGCCCGCCCTTGCCGGTGAACCGGTCCACGGCCACCTGGTCGTGCCAGTCGTCGGTGGCCTCGTCCCGGATGCGGGCGGCGACCGGCGTGAAGTCCGGGGCGACCTGTGTCTGCCCGGCTATGCCGGGGATGCGCCGGGCCTCGGCGAGCAGATTTCCGGCGCGGATCATCATCTTGCTCGGGATACAGGCCCAGTACGGGCACTCCCCGCCGACCAGTTCCGCCTCCACCCCGACGACGTTCAGCCCGCCCTCGGCCAGCCGCTCGGCGACGTGCTCGCCCCCCACCCCCATCCCGATCACCACGACATCGGTGTCTTGCGTCATGTGCGGCCTCCTTGGATCGATACGCCCGGGTTCGAGGTGTGTACCCGGGAACCGGGCGGGGAGTCCCGCACCTTTCCTCCCCGCTCGACCGGCGGCAGCGTCGGCTCACCGCTCTCACCCCGTCAGCGCAGTGAACAGGCCCCGGAGCCCATGGGCCCGGGGAGAGGGACGGAAGGCGGAGCTCGCTCACCGGGTTCCCTCTCCGGGTCGCCGGGGGCACTCGGGCCATGGGAAGAGAGCTGTGGGGAGGCCGGCCATGCTGCACGTGGTCTGGGTGGACGGACCGAAGGGGGACGCTCGTGAGGCGCCGCACGGCCGCCGCCGGGTGGACGCACCGCTCGGCGGCCGTCGGCGCCTGCTTCGGTGACGATCTTGCGCTCTGCCCGGACTTCCGTACAGCGAGGTACCTGTTTGGTGAGCGCGCTTACAGTTCTCGGCTCCCGCCGGTGCATAGCGTTCATCTCATGGTGCTGCGGATCGTGCTGGGTGCGGTGTACACGGCGATGGCGGTCGGCCAGCTCGCCTCCTTCGGATCCATGCCCGGGACTCTGGCCGAGTACGGGCTCGTGAACGGCGTCGCCGCGACCGCGCTGGCCGTGGCACTGATCGCGGGCGAGCTGGTGTGCGGGGTCTGGTTCCTGGCTCGCCCGCGCTCGAAGGCTCTTCCCCCGGTGTGGGTGTTCACCGCTGTCTCGGTCGTGTGGTCGCTCCTGGCCGTACAGGCGTACGCACGCGGGCTCACGGTGCCCAACTGCGGCTGCTTCGGGATCTACCTGACCCAGCGGCTGAGCTGGTTCGTGCTCGTCCAGGACGCCTTGACGCTGTTCTATGCGGGTCTGCTGCTGCACGGGGGCAGGGTCACCGCCACGCCTGCCGAGCATGGCATCGCCGGCAGGGACAACGAGCAGGACGAGGCGCACGCCATCCATGACGTCCGGTGAACGGCTGAAGCATTTCCACTGGTCACCACATTGGAGGAGCCCCAGATGACCCAAGCACCCGCGCCGCGGCGCAAGGTGGACCGCGACGAGGTGTTCGTGGAGTTCACCAAGTCCATCTGCCCGATCTGCAAGACACCCGTCGACGCCCAGGTCAACATCCGCGACGGCAAGGTCTACCTGCGCAAACGCTGCAAGGACCACGGCGAATTCGAGGCGCTGGTCTACGGGGATGCCGAGGAGTACGTGTCGTCGGCCCGGTTCAACAAGCCCGGCACGATTCCCCTCACCTTCCAGACCGAGGTGAGGGACGGGTGCCCCACCGACTGCGGGCTGTGCCCGGAGCACAAGCAGCACGCCTGCCTGGGCATCATCGAGGTCAACACCGGCTGCAACCTGGACTGCCCGATCTGCTTCGCCGACTCCGGCCACCCGGCTGGAGGCACCTCCCCGACGGAGTCTGGGGGAGGCTACTCCATCACCCACGAGCAGTGCGCGCGGATGCTGGATGTGTTCGTGGAGTCCGAGGGTGAGGCGGAGGTGGTGATGTTCTCCGGGGGTGAGCCCACCATCCACAAACACATCCTGGACTTCATCGACCTTGCCCAGGCCCGGCCCATCCGCAACGTCAACCTCAACACCAACGGCATCCGCCTCGCCTCCGACAAGCGGTTCGTCGCTGAACTGGGCAAGCGCAACGAGGTTCCGGAGAAGTCGCTCAACATCTACCTGCAGTTCGACGGCTTCGAGGAGCGCACCCACCGGGAGATCCGTGGCCGCGACCTGCGCAGGTTCAAGCAGCAGGCGCTCGACAACTGCGCCGAGGCCGGTTTGACGGTCACCCTGGTCGCCGCCGTCGAGCGCGGACTGAACGAGCACGAACTCGGCGCGATCATTGAGTTCGGCATCGACCACCCGGCCGTCCGCTCGGTCGCCCTCCAGCCGGTTACGCACTCCGGTCGGCATGTCCCCTTCGACCCGCTGAACCGGCTGACCAACCCCGATGTCATCAAACTGATCAATGAGCAGCTGCCCGGCTGGTTCGCCAAGGGTGACTTCTTCCCGGTCCCGTGCTGCTTCCCGACCTGCCGCTCCGTCACCTATCTGCTCATCGACGGAGAACCAGGAAACCGCACCGTCGTCCCCATCCCGCGGCTGCTGCAGGTCGAGGACTACCTGGACTACGTCTCCAACCGGGTCATGCCCGACGAGGGAATCCGCGAGGCGCTGGAGAAGCTGTGGTCCGCCTCGGCGTTCATGGGCACCGCCACCACCGAGGAGAAACTGCGGGCCACCGCAGAGGCGCTGGACTGCGCGGATTCCTGCGGCATCGATCTGCCCGCCGTTGTCAGGGACTTGAACGACAAGGCGTTCATGATCGTGGTCCAGGACTTCCAGGACCCCTACACCCTCAACGTCAAGCAGCTGATGAAGTGCTGCGTGGAGGAGATCACCCCCGACGGACGCCTCATCCCGTTCTGCGCCTACAACTCCGTCGGCTACCGCGAACAGGTCCGCAGCGCCCTGTCCGGTGTCCCGGTCGCCGGCGTCGTCCCCAACGCCCTCCCCCTGGGCCCCGTCCTGACCGACTCCCCTTACGGCTCGAAGATCGCCCGCGACAGCGGCGAGGACGGAGCTGCCCGATGAACCAGCACAGCCCCGCCACCGGTGAGGAGCTGAAGGCGTGCTGCGCCGCCGCGTACTCCTCCGACGTCGTCGCCCTGCTGCTCGGCGACTCCTACCACCCCGGTGGCATGGCGTTGACCCGCCGTCTGGCCGATGCGCTCGGTATCGCGGCCGGCGACCGTGTCCTTGATGTGGCTTCCGGGCGGGGGACCACCGCGCTGCTTCTGGCCGACGCGTACGGCGCCGGGGTGGACGGCGTGGACTACTCCGCCGCCAACACCGCCCTCGCCCAAGGGGCGGCCGAGGCAGCTGGTCTCGCCGACCGGCTCGCCTTCACCACCGGCGACGCCGAGCGCCTGCCCTACCCCGACGCCGTCTTCAATGCCGCGGTGTGCGAGTGCGCGCTGTGCACCTTCCCCGACAAGGACCGGGCGGCAGCCGAGTTCGCCCGCGTTCTGCGCCCCGGCGGCAGGGTCGGGATCACCGATGTCACCGCAGACCCCGACCGGCTCCCACCCGAACTCACTGGTCTTGGCGCCCGGATCGCCTGTATCGCCGACGCCCGCCCTCTGGCTGAGTACTCGGCCATCCTGCACGCGGCCGGGCTGGGCACCGTCACCACCGAACGCCACGACGCCGCCATGACGCGCATGATCGACCAAATCGAGGCCAGACTCGGCCTGCTGCGGATGACCGCGCCAGACCGGCTCGCCGCCGCCGGTGTCGACGTCGATGCCGCCGGTCCACTGCTGGCCGCTGCTCGCAGTGCCGTCGCCGACGGCGCCCTCGGCTACGCCCTGCTTGTCGCCGAGAAACCGCGGTGAACCCGCGCGGTCCAACCTGCGGTGCCTACTTCCCCGTACGTAAGCGCCATCACATACCGGCCCCATACAGCGGTCCTAGCGTCGGCGGCACAGTCCCCGCGCAGAAGGGCAGGTCCATGACCACCACACACGCTTCTCCCGCGCCACCACCGCCGTCCCCGCGCAAGCCACGTTCGCCGGCGGCCGGCGGGCTGGTCGGCGGCGTCGCCTTCGGCATCATGATGCAGGTCTGGGACATGATGCCGATGGTCGCGACCAGTGCTCATCAACGACAAAGAGCTGGACTCAGTGGGACTGAGTCCAGCTCGTCGTCTGTATGACCGTGCAGGTCAGCGGCTTGTTCACGCTGCTCTCTGCGAAGTGCCCCCGGCAGGATTCGAACCTGCGCACACGGCTCCGGAGGTCCCGTGTGTCTACGAAGTGCGTGCAGGTCAAGGGCTCACGGATGATCGAATGGCCGCGGCGCGTCCACAAATGGTCCACGGACAGCTTGTCTGCGGCTGCCCGGTGGTTTCTCTTGGCGTCACTCAGCAGCACCAAGGGCCTCAAGGAGAAACCAGGTATTAGACTAATTACGGCATTTATACCGATAGATACGGCTAATCAGGATCCTCGGTATTTATCTGGAAGGTTCGCAGATAGTCGGCGTAAAGACGTGTCGACGCCAAGGAAGGATCTACCTTCGCAACGACCTGCTGATATTCAGCAATGGAGTCTGTCACTATGAATATGTGGCTGAGTGACCTGTTCTCATCGTGACGCTTATTTACTGCCTCGACAAAATCAGACCATACGCTGGAGTCAAACAAGACTCCATAGATTGCCTTTTCGGGGACAGACCATCCGCAGGGTGCAACCTCGCTGATTAGCTCCCCTCTGGCGCCAGCCTTCAACCACAAGAGTGGTGCGATCGCCTCAAACCTGCGCCCGAGCGAGATGAGCGCGGGATCCTCGAAGGTGAGCTCAAAGAAAGATACGTTCTCGTGGAAACCGTCCCGTATAAGTGCACCGTCGAGATATTCCCCCGCTATGGGAGAACCATCTGGCAAGGATCCGGTAACCGCGGCCTTGCAGCGGGGCATCGTGGCGCTGTAGAAGACGCCGCTCTCCTTCCACTTCTCGTCTCCAGGATGATGGGCCGCCGCGCGCAAGGAGGTGGCTGTTTCGCCGTTGACTTCATTGTTCGTTACGAGGAGCGCGGTCCGCTGGCCGCCGTCCTGCTTGTTTAGAAGGCAGGTGGCGTGCAGGGTAGTTCCGGTCCCAGCGAAGTAGTCGAGTATCAATGCGTCAGGGTTATTGCCGACAGCTATTTCGAGGCAGTCGAGTACAGAGTACACCGACTTCGGAAATGTGAACCCGCCACGTCGCCCCAGAAGACCCGAGACCAGCTGTGTTCCTCCAACTCCACCAGCAATATGGCGAGCAGATTTCCACACTGTCTTAGGAATAGCCTTGCTTTTCCTGGAGACGGAAACCTCGACCTGGCCGCGTTCGCCGCGGCCGATTACCTCAATTTCTCCCGATTCAATAGCGGTAACAGTGCCCTTCAATAGGTACCGGAGGGTCCATGTGCCGCGCTGAGCGTCGTGATCTGATACCCAAGCGTAGCCTCTATCCACCAGTTCCATCAGCTTGATTCGATCGACGCGCCAAATGCCAAGGCGTCCATCGCTTCGAACTGGCCAAGCGGCTGGGTGTCCATTGATGAAACGCGGACGTTCGCTTTCGTCGTCGCCCTCCCAGGGCTCACCAACGCCAACAATGCGCTCACCCCTGTCATCCAGCAAAACGGGATAGCAGAGATTCGGTCGGCTTGCTCGATACCAGGTACCCCCGCCGCGGAGCAGCCACTCCCATCGGATTCCCCTTTTCCCGGCCTTCGCGTCACCCGCCGGGCGGTCCTCCATGAGGTTCCAGTCGATCGGCTGCGGGCCCGCCGACCCAAGGAAACAGAAGAAAGCATACTCTTCGACTCGGGAGAGGCCTTCGCCAGACGCGCCACTCGGGTTAATGCAAATGGTCACCATCTGCCGAACGGCTGTAGGAAACATTTCTTCAAGGAGCATACCTAGATGGTGAACCTCGTTCTCGTCGATGGTCACGATGAGAACGCCGTCCCTGCTGAGCAGGCGTTTTGCTATGCCAAGCCGTCTCTCCATGAAGGAGAGCCACTTGCTGTGCCGATAGATGTCGTTATTGTCGACGTAATCATTGTTGTACTTCCAGTCGGTCGCTCCAGTGTTGTAAGGCGGATCAATGTAAATGCAGTCGACTTTACCCTCGTAGGGATAAAGAAGCGCTTCTAGAGCATGATAGTTCTCCGCATTGATCACGCTGTGGTGCGGCCTGTCCTCTGAATGCCTAACCTCACCTATCGGTCGCAGACCTGGGTAGATCGGGTCGCCAAATTCACGGGTGACGACGAGTTGTTCGCGGCCAACAGTAATCACCTGTGACGGATCCGTCTTTGACTTAATAGTCGCCCGTCCGTTGGTGACCTTAACGACATGCCAAACGCCAGTATCGTCGATGTCTGTGCGGTCTCGTGTTCCCTGCCGAAGGACCCGCACCTTGTCGCCCCGTCGAACAGTAAAGTCAGGCACGAGGACCGATTCTGGCTTATGCCTGTCGAATACGAGTCCAAAGCGGCGCGAGCGTGCTATCTTCCGATACTCTGCTTGTAGCGCCGCCCGCAGTGCCTGGTCGGGTATTGAAGCAATTAGGTTATCGATGTGTGCCATGCGGAACCTGTACCTGTCGCGGGCCTTAGTAGTCGCTACCGTGGATACGGAAGATTTCAGCTGCATCTGTGCCGGAGTAGGCCTTCACGGCGTTACGTGTCGCAGCGTCCTGATGGTTGATCATCAGGTAGCTGCCATCAACCTTCGCGACGGATTGAATCCGCTGGAAGTCGTCCTTGTGCGTCTCCGCATATTCGGCCAATCCCTGCAGCTTCGGCACGGCGTCGGCTAGATGCGTGCCATGCGGATCAATGAGTGAGGCGCGCAGTTCTCCCCGAACACGGTGAACAAATATGAAATCCGGCGACAGGCCTTTTATTCCCTCCACTGCCACATACGGTATCTGTAGCGAATGCCGGCCGCCGACCGGATTTCGATACCAGGCCACAGCACCATGTGACAACTCCTCGCGCAGTACGTGCTCTTCCCATTCTGCGAACGTAGCTCGGAAGATTCCGGACGAGTCAGAGAGGACGTGCCGTTCCCACTCTTTCCCTTCTGCGTCCTCAGTGCGCATGTTAGGCAGACTGAAGGTCGTAGGAAGGGGTCGGTCGGACTCGCGGCGAATTCGGTCGAATTTTTCTTGGTCCGCAGGGCTGAGTCGCGTAATGGCAGAGCTGTGTTTCTGCAGCCAAGTCGCTACGATCTGTGATGCTCGTTCCTCGACCAAGCGAGGAAGCTCGGGATCTTGAGCCAGCGCGATCGTAGTGATCATCGCCTCAGTTACATCTTCGTCTGCGTCCGCGAGCCTTCCTACGTACTCCATGGCCAGCCCTTCAGGCAGAAGGCGCTTAGCCTTCTCCATCAGCATGTGAATGCCACGGTTATCCAGTTCAATAAGTGTCTGGCTCTCATGGGGGTTAACAGTAGGAGTACCAAACGAGACAGTACGCTCGAAGAACTGTGTGTTGGTGACGAGCCCGATTCGAGATTCGAGTTCTCCACGCGCTTCGAGATTAGCGCGGAAAGTTTCGATGACGGCCAACAGTTCGTTCTTCGCCTGTCGAGTGGCGCTCGGCTCTATCGCCCTCCCACCGTGCTTTTCGGCGAGGAGTACCGAGAGTGATGCGAGTCTGAAGATTCCGGAGCGGCGAATTCGCCTGGGTATGGTGTATGAGGGCAAAGATTCCAAGAGCCTGAAAACGTCGTCACTGCCTTGAGGAGCGACGTTCTGCGTTACTTCTGGCTCTTCAAAGAGATCCGGCGTTACGTGGCTCGTCGTTTTCCTCGAAGGCGTTACCGAAAGAGGATTCGCGGAGCTGGAAGAGGCACGAGTTCCTGGGACGTTTGGCTGACGGTCGGTCTGGTCCTGATCGAACCAGAAGTTGGTATCGGGCTGGCGAGCATCGTCTCCATCCTGGCCGGTGGCCTCAGATGGGGCCGTGCGGAACGTTTGGCGAGGAGTGTTCCCTCCCAGCAGTGGATTACGGGCGAGCTCAACCGGGCTGGTGATGACAGTGGTACCACTCGCCAGGGACCCTTCGCTGCCCTCCTCGAACTTCTGGGCGATTTGATCGACTGCTTTCTTATCGAACTTGGGAAGAATGCAGTAGACCGTGTTGAGAGATTCGTCGGTCAGTACTCGTCGGGCGAGCGGTGTTCGGACCATGCGGCCCATGATTTGTGTGATGAGGTCGACGTCTTTGGCGACGCGCATTGAAACTAAAACTTCAGCCCGCGGGCAGTCCCAACCCGTCGTAATGGCCGTCTTGCAGAGAACAACGCGTATGTCCTGCCTACCCTCGATATCCTCTGGCGGGCAGTATGCGATGTGATGGATGCCAACCTTTTCTAACGAATGGGAGGCAAAGGTGTGTGCGATGTTCGCCGCGCTGATGCCAGGCCACTCCTCAAGCACTGTCCCAACGACTTCGGCAAGGTCCTTGGCGGATGGCTTGTCCTCAATTTGAACTACGAGAATGGGATCGACCCGGGCCTCACCCGTTGTCTTGCAGTAGCCCGACCATCGAGCTTCGTACTCTCGAATCTTGTCGACTGCCCGACGCAGCAAAGTCGACTCTGCTGCCTCGATACCTTTGGTGTGGCCGAGCACTACTTGGTCTTTCAGGAGGCCAGAGGCTCGAACATCTTCGACTGCCACAGAGTGCGAGCGTATAATGCGGCCGCGCTGAGCCATTTCTTCGCGGAACCGACGTGGAACTGCGGAGATTCCCCAGACTGCGGGCACCTCAGGATTGACTGACGTGCCATTGGTGCCGCCGCCGATAATCCTCGATACAATCGTATTTCGGTTATCGCGTGCCGTGCTCAGGCCTCTGTGGGCCTCGTCTACAACGACTACGAATCCGTGTGGCCGCTTCCGTACGGTGTTCGCAATCGTCTCCCAGAATGAGTACCTTCGGCCGTCGATGTTAGATTTCGACAGCGTGGTGCTAGAGCCGAGCTTTTGAATGTTTAAAAAGTAGACGCGACCGGGATCCAGAACTTCCTGATCGAAGTCACTTTCAATGGTGATAAGTCGGTTGGGTGCAAGGCCGGACGAGGCAGCCACCATTTTTTGCAGTGTCTGCCGATTGAGGGACGGATCGTCCGTCACCCATAGAAAAGTTGATCCCTCGATACCAGGTGTCGTCTCGTCTCCGTCCAGCGCTGCCTCGATCACTGCAGTCGCTATGACGGTCTTGCCGGCACCAGTGGGCGCCGCCAGTACGAAGGCGCCTCTCTCCTCAGGGTCGTCTGAGTATGCCCGCGCCATGCCCGCGAGCGCCCGTAAGGTGGCAGCCTTCGCCTCCTCCTGGTAGTCGAAAAGCTCGTACTTCACCGTTCGCGCCCCCCCGGGCTGATTGATCGTCAACTCGTAACCCGGGCAAGGCTACAACCTGTGGCCCTGTGGTCCGAGAGGTGTGCCGATACTGATGCCCGGCGCGCTGTGGTGCGTGCAACGGCGGTGGAGGCGTGCAGAGCGCTGCCTCAGTAGATGACGAGGTCGGCGGAGTCTCAATGGGCGAGTCAAGCCCGCGAGCGATCTTGAAAACCGTCGTGGTGGCGACACCACCGTGGGTTCAAATCCCACACCCTCCGCAGGTGAACGGCCCCTGTCCAGGACGAATGGTCGGGGGCCGCTCACGTTCTCATCTCCCATGACCGACCGCTGTTCCCCGTGGTTTCCTGACCGATCGGGCACGCCAGGGGCACGGCCAGTGAGCAGGGCCTTAGGAGTTCGGCCCGGTGCTGGTTGCACCCCCGGACAGCCACGGGTGCGATGCAGCGCCTGCTCCACCAGCAGGCGTCGGCGTCTGCTCGCGTCTGCAGTCGTTGATGTCAGCCATGGATGTCACCCATGGCGCCTGACGAATCAGCAGGGCGGCCGGCTGAACTGGCCAGCCACCGTCCCGGAATTTGCGAGGTCCCAAGGCTGCCCTGTTGCTGACCCAGGCCCCACGTAGCCCCGCCTCTTGTAGCAAACCCGCCCGCTCGTCAAGGATGTCCCGGTGAGCGGGTGGACCGATCTTGCAAGCCAAGCTGCCAGTTCCCTGTTAGGGACTCTCGCGGGTGGCACGATCACAGCCTTGGTAGCCCGCTGGCAGACTGCCAGGACGATCCTGTCGCAGGGCGAACTAGCTGCCGCCCAACAGGCCGCCGATGCTCGACTGGCTCGTGCCGAGAGGGAACGCGAACGGTCGGCTGAGGCTGCGAGGCTGCTGCTTGAGCGATTGGCCGACTTCTACGCCTGGTTACCGTCTCTGCCGGACGTTCGCTCAGAGAGCCCCAGGCTGAGCGAGCAGGCACGACAGCAGTGCGCCTCGGCCATGGAGTCGATCCGGCGCGGAATGCATACGGAACTCTTCTCGATCGGGGACAGAGAGGTTCGTGAGCGCTATCGGACGTTGGTGAAGCTCGCCTATGACGTTGGTTGGCGTGGCGTAGATGGCCGACATCGAGACCGGGCGATACGAGACGTCCGGAACTACCTGCGCTATGTTCAGCTCTCGCTCGAAGCCGTCATCGACGGATCGTCGTTGCCCAGTCCTCTGATCCCTCCCGTCCTCGACCGGAGCGAATCCGACGTGTGGCGTCCGCCAGCTGTCCCTTGGCACTGGGGGGATCCTGCCGACGGCAGCTGAAGACTCCTGGCGGCAGCCAGCCTCACCGTGAAGCGATAACTCCCGGCTATCGGAGGGGAGTTCTCCGGGTGCAGGCATGGTTCGTCCAGTGTCGCAGATCAACTTGCGCGGGCCTGGTCAGAGCGGTGAGGGGACCGGCACCCCTGTTCGTCCTGTGTCAACGTTGGCCAACCTCGCACGGCCCAGGGACGGCCCGAGGTATGTGAGGTGTGACATGTCCAGATGAACTCCTGCTCCCAGGGTGGCGTTCTAGTGATCTGGCTCCGCGATCACCACCCTGCTCTCTGGCGCCACGACCACCACCCTGTTCTCTGGCTTCACGACCACCACCCGGTCTTCGGCCCCCACGACCACCACCCGGTCTTCGGCCCCCACGACGACGACCCGGTCTTCGGCTCCCACAACCACGACCCGGTCTTCGGCCCCCACGACGACCTCGTTTTCGGGCTTCTGCTCTGAACCGTTCGTCATAGTGACCTCCCAAATCGACTCTCTTATTCCATGCTGAACCGGACTGGTATGACGGGCCAGCTAGCGCGGTCAGCATTCCCCGGCGCAGTGCCCTTCCGCTCGGGGCAAGTGCGCACGCGGGTGGTGGAGCGTTTTGGCCGGTGTCCTGTCTGGTCTGGGTCCAGGGGATTACTCATGCTTGGCCTCCGGAGGAACCACGACGGTCCCTGGCTGCCATCCCGTCTGCCGTCGTCCCACACGCAGTGGAGCGGGCTTGCTCCCTGGTGTCCAGGTGGAGCGCGCCACTGTACGAACGACCTGGACACCAGGGAGCATGGCTGCTCGGCTTTGCCTGGGGCGTCGGCAGGCGGGATGGCAGCCCCTCCTCAGCCACGAATCGGCCGGCACTCGCGGACAAGATCGCCATCCCGGAGCCTGAGTGCCCCGCCGGAGGCATGTCTGTGCCCGCAGGTGACTTCTCGCTTCTGCCCGCATGCACGCAGCGCGCCGCCGGGCGCGGCCGGCCGGGGCGGAGACAGGAGGCAGGCCGCGCCGCAGAGGCGGCGCGCGCCCGCGCCGTGCGCGGGCCTTGATGAGGTAGAGAAGGTCTTACCGCGCTCCGGAACGGCTGATCGCGTTCTTGTGCGGGCTCCTCCCCCGCTGCTCCCATAGCCGTGGCGGTAGCGGGAATCTCCGGGGGTGGCAGGTGACTGGCCTCAAGGTCCAATCGTGGAAGCGGTATGGGCAAGATCGGCTGTACGTGAACTTAGCCAGCGGTGAGAGCGTCGCGTGGGTCGATCGCAAGACTGGACGGATCAGCGTCCTCGTTGAGCAGTACCGTGATGCTGCCTTGGACGCGCTTGCTCCGTACCTCTCCAACGCCCGTCCCGCGCTGGATGGGAGTCTGGCGTCGGCAGCAACGCCTCAGACCCCGGTGATTTCACCTCAGCATGATCTGGCGCTGAACCGTCCTGGAGAGTCACTGCGCCCTCGGGTCGCTCAGCTCTCACCGGGTTGGTTCGAGCGGCTGGCGTCTCGCTTGCTACGTCGGAAGACTGAAGCCGACTCGTGGCGGGCTGGCCTGGTCGGCGAACGGATCGTAGGCGCTGAACTGGAACGGTTGACCTCGGGTGGCTGGCGTGTGCTGCACTCGATACCGCTGCCTCGAGATGTGGACATCGATCACCTGCTGATCGGCCCCGGGGGCGTGTTCACCATCAACACCAAGCGGCACCGCAAGAAGCGGATTTGGGTGGGAGACGACTCAGCGACGGTCAATCGCGGGACCCCGCAGCCGTACGTCCGGAAGAGTCGTCACGAGGCGGAGCGAGCAGCTCGCGTCTTGAAACGCGGTTGCGGCTTCGCGATCCAAGTCCATCCGGTGTTGGTGTTCGTCGCCGCGGCGAAGGTGGACGTGGTGCGCTCGCTGCACGATGTGCGGGTAGTTCCCCGGGAACGTGAGGTTGCGGCCCTGGGAGCGCTCGGCGGTGTGCTGAGCCCGGCGCAGATTGAAGCGGTCTACGCCGTGGCTCGCGATCGTCGGAACTGGCTGGACGCCTGATCGGCTACTTGCTCAGTGCGCCGTCGAGGTAGTCCTGTACCGGCTCGAAGAGCCCGTACGGCACGTATTCGGGGATCTCGGCGTGGGTGACCCACGCAAGTTCGGCAAGCTCTTCCTCGTCGGCGACATGGGCCGTGCCGGACACGACATCGCAGGCCGTGTAGGACATGAGCCGCTGAGTCTTCGGGTGGACGCGCTCGCCCAGCAGCTTGACTGCGCTCACGGTGAGGCCGGTCTCTTCGAGCGTCTCGCGCACGGCGGCTTGCTCGGCGGTCTCGCCGGCTTCGATCGCACCTGCCGGGAACTGCCAGGACAGTTCGCCTTCCTTCATCCGCCGCCGGACCATCAGGACGCGTCCCTCGTTGACCACGATCGCGGCTGAGATGCCGGGCTGTTCGTCGGTCGTCTGCGTCATGTCTGCTCCTCCAGAACGGCCAAGATCGGCGGGAAGATTCTATCGGCGGGGATGAATCGCGTAACTGAGTTTCGGGGCGTCCACATGACGTCCACGTTCTCCAACACGTCGCTGTTGTGGGCGTCTCCGGCCAAGTACTCGCAGAGGAAGTACTCGCACATCACGCCGGTGACAGGGTGGAGGCGGCTGCCGAGGTGCTGTCGGACGGCGATGTGAACGCCGGTTTCCGCGAGTGTCTCCCGTACGGTGGCGACCTCGGGGCGCGCGCCCGGCTTCACGACGCCGGCGGGGAATTGCCAGGTGATCCCGGTCGCGTCGTCTGATCGACGGCAGACCATCAGCACGTCCTCGGTTCGGATCACCACGGCAATCGCGACGCGTAGGGCCTGCGCTTCTGGCGTGCTGACCGTGGTCGGCGCGGTGTCGTCAGCGGTGCTGCTGCTCGCAACGAGAAGTTGAAACCGCTGCCGCACGGCTGGGGAAGCCTTCTCGTAGACGGAATCGAGTAGCTGTTGGATCTCAGCTCGCGGGATGATCGTGGGATCGGCGTGCCAGGCAGCGACTGTGCGTATGCCGATGCCGAGGTGAGTGGCGAACGCTTCGTTGGTCATCCGCAAAGCGGCTTGCAGCGTGCACGCGTACTGCCCGTTCCAGACCTCGATCACGTCCACCGATGGACCCCCGCCGCAAGCTGGTGGCTGATGTGCATGGCAAGTGCCTTACGGGCGCACTGTTGCTGCACTGCGCGTTCATGGCGGTGCGCCCGCGTTGGCTGTTGACTCGAAGGCATGGAGAACACACCCCCGGAGCAGGAGACCAGGGCACTCAGCACGGAGGCGCTGAGCGAACTGGCGGCTCGGCTCGCGACGTTGTCCCGCGACATCCGTGAGCTGGCCGGGCGAATCGACGCCGTAAGAGCGCTCGTTACTTCCGGCCATGCCGAACCGTCCCCTCCAGTTCGGCTACCCGATCCGTGAGCAGACGGACGGCCTCGCTGACCTCGTCGAGCCGCTTCACGATCGCTCGATACTCGGGCGGTCCCTGCGGCTCATCGGTTGCCGTCTGGACGTAGTACCCACGATTGGGCACCGACCGGATGAGCCCTTCGTCAATAAGGATCTTGAGAGCGTTCGTCACCGTCTGAGACGCGATGTTGAAGCGCTCAGCCAGTGCCCGAACCGAGTCCAGCCGCTGGCCCGGCGCGATGCTGCCCGATGTGATCTCGTCACGCAGGATCGCGGCTACTTGGACCTTGGGCGGTCTCGGGTCATCGGCAGTGACGCTCATACATCGAGGCTACCGACTAGTGCGACGCAGATCGAGGTGATACACGAAACCCTCTTGCGATCTAGAACGTGCTGCATCACAGTAGAACGTGGCAGCTGCGCTGCCGCGCATCCGACAAACGCAAGGGAGCGGCGCCCTACCGCCAAGCAAGTCGCCGCTCCCGCCCCTCAGACAAGGGAGTTCGATTATGCGTCAGATCCCCGTGGACACGTCCGCCGCCATATTGATGGTGGCCCAGCCCCCTCAGAAGAAGATCGCCAACCGGCAGACCAAAGAGCAGGCTGCGGACCGGGAGACCGGTGAGCTGTTGATGACGGTGGACGTGATGTTCGCCGCGAACGGCACGGCCGAGGTCATCACCGTGACGGTGCCGGAGTCGGGTTTCTCCGGTGAGCTGGCGATGGGCACGCCGGTCGCGCTGACCGGCCTGATCGCCCGGCCGTGGGAAAACGAGTTCAACGGCGCTAAGCGGCATGGCATCAGCTTCCGCGCGGTCGCCGTCACCTCGCTCGCCGCCGATGGCTCGAAGCCGAAGGCGGCCTGACCATGACCGCCTTAACGGTCGCACTGCTGCTGGTCGCTGTCACCGCGGGTCTCCTGCGGTGGCGGCGCCCCGCCTGGCACTGGCTGGCCTTCGGGGCTCTCTTCGCCGCGCTGCGGGTCACGGTCCGGTACACCTCGGTCATGGAGGCGTGCGGGCTGACCGTGCCGCCCTCGCGGTGGCGCCTGGCGCTGGCGCGGATGACCAACCGTCCGGCTCCGGAGTCACGCCCGCCGCGCATCCTGCGTCTGCGGCCGACCCGGACTGGCCTGGTCCTGCGCCTCAAACTCCGGCCCGGTCAGGACGCGTTCGATGTCGCCGCGGCGACTGACCGGCTGCGTCACTCCTTCGCGATGTACGGCGTCACCTCGCGCGAACTGCGCTCCGGCGTGGTCGAGGTGCGGATGACCGGCTACGACGTGCTCAAGCGGGTGCAGATGCCCAGCAAGGTCGAGCGCGCGCCGATGCGGGTCCCGGTCGCGCTACGCGAGGACGGCGCCGTGCACTTCCGGGACTACCGCGAGACCCCGCACGCCCTGACCCTGGGGGCGACTAAGTCGGGCAAGTCCGTGTACCAGCGCAACCTGGTCGCCGAACTCGCCCCGCAGGACGTCGCCTTGGTCGGCATCGACTGTAAGAAGGGCGTCGAGCTCTTCCCGCTGGCCCGCCGGTTCTCCGCCCTGGCCGACAACCCCGACACCGCCGCCGAGCTGCTCGACGCGCTGGTGTCCCGGATGGAGGAGGTGTACCAGCTCATCCGGCGTGAGCAGCGCATCAGCGCGGACTTGCCGGACGCCGAGATCGCCGCTGACATCTGGGACCTGCCCGAGCACCTGCGGCCGACCCCGGTCGTACTGCTGGTCGATGAGGTGGCCGAACTCGCCCTGTACGCCACGAAGGAAGAGGAGAAGCGGCGGGACCGGATCATCACCGCCCTGGCACGGCTGGCCCAGCTGGGCCGCGCTGCCGGAATCTATCTGGAGGTCTGCGGGCAACGTTTCGGCTCCGAACTGGGCAAGGGCATCACCATGCTCCGGGCCCAGCTCACCGGCCGGACCGCGCACCGCGTCAATGACGAGTCGAGCGCGAACATGGCCTTCGGCGACATCGCCCCGGACGCCGTGCTCGCCGCGATCCAGATCCCCACCGACAAGCCCGGCCTCGCGGTTGCCGGGGACTCCTCCGGCGGCTGGGCCCGCATCCGCACCCCGCACACCTCGCTCCGGCAGGCCGTCAACGCCTGCAACCAGCACGCTCACCGCACCCCGGCCCTGCCTGAACTGGCCCCGTTCCGGCCTGCGCTGCCGCACGTTGAGTCGGCCCCGGGCCCAGCCGTCGAGGTTACCCCGGCCGCGGCCTGACCCACCCCGCACAAACGGTCGGCGCGACTGCTTCGCGCGACGTCCCTACCCGACCCATGCCCGAAACCGGAAGGACCCTCTGATGTTCTGCGCGTACTGCGGCGACGTCGACGGCGCCGAGACCGGCGTCGACCACGACGAACGCGACTGTCCCTGGCAGGAGACCGACGGCTACTCCGTGACCTTCGACGCCGCCGAGCTGGCCGCAACGCTTCAGGCGACGGCGGACGGTTCCCCGGCCTACAGTGCCGCGATCGGCCTGCTCATCAGCCACGGCCTGTGGATCAAGCGTCTGGCCGAACGCCCCAGCCTGCTGCTGATCGACTACTCCGGCCCCTCTCCGGAGCCGTACGGCGTCGACTGGCTCAAGGTCGTTGAGGCTCTGGCCGCGAAGGAACTGGCCGCATCCAGCGGGGAGCTGCGCATCCTCGCCATCGCCGCATCCCTCGCCGACACCGCCGCCCGTATCCCGCTCGGCGACGCCGTCTCCGGCTTGGACACAGCCAACCTCGACCGAGTCCTGCACGCCATCGCCGCCGCCAACGGCCGCCCCGAAGCCGCCTGATACCCCCGACGCCCGGTGCCGGGCGGCTGGCCCTTGCGCCCCGCCCGGCCCGGCCCAATCCCCGAGATGGAGGTGGCAACCCATGACCCGCTCGATCCGCCTCGACGCCGTGCTCGTGCAGGCCGTGATTGCCGGAGCGTTGTCCTTCGCGCACCTGCATGACCTCGCCGAAGCAGCCGGACAGTCCGGTTGGAAGGCGTGGGCTTATCCGATCAGCGTTGACCTGCTGCTGGTGGCTGCGTGGCGGCGGCTCCGTGGCGATGGTCCGTCCCGGCTGGCCTGGTGCTGGTTCCTGATCGCCCTCGTGGCCTCGCTCGGCGCCAACGTTGCTACCGCCGGATTCCTCGACCTTCAACACCCGCCTGCCTGGCTGCGGTTCGGCGTCGCCGGTTGGCCCGCGCTCGCTTTCCTCGGCGGCACCCTCCTCGCCCATGGCCCGGCCGGTTCCTCGGCTGCACCCGTCCCGCCGGCGCCCGCCACCCCCGCCCCGGACACCGACACCGACCCGGAGCCGGAAGCGGTGAGCGCACCCGACCCGGCCCCGGCCCTGCCCGCACCCGATCCGGCCCCTGCCGTCCCGGCCGCGCTGGTGGCCCACGCCCGCAAGGTCGCCGACGAATACCGCACCCGCACGGGCACCCCGATCGACACCGACACCCTGCGCGCCCGCCTCGGCGTCCCGCCCCAGATGGCCGAGCCCATTGCAGCCCAACTCACCTGACAGACAAGGAGATCCGACCATGCCTCTCCGCGATTTCTTCCACTCCGTGATGCGGATCGGCCCCGTGCAGATCGGCACTCACCGCGACCGGCGCGGCCGCACCAAGCACGCCGCCGTGTGCACCAACGACCGCTGCGGCTGGTCCGCCGACTACTCCAGCCAGTCGGCCGCCCAGCTCGCCGCCCGCACCCACCGCTGCCGCATCCACGACTGAAAGGACACCGAACACCGTGGACGTTCCGCTCTGGCTCGCCCTGATCGTCGTCGGCTGGCTCGGCGTCAAGCTCATCCGCCCGCCGCTGTGGCTCGTGCTCGTGCTGCTGCTCGGCGGCTACCTCCTCGCCGACAGCCTGCTGGCCCCCGCCATCGACACCGCCATCAAGTAACCCACCCCGGAAGGGAGAACGCCGATGTTCCGCCCGCGTATCCCGGTCAACCCCACCCCGACCGGCATCGTCACCCCGCTCGTCGTCGAGCCCACCGCCATCGAGCCGCATCAGCACGCCCCGGCCTGCGCCTGCCAGCACACCCCGCCGCCCGCCCCGGCCCCGTCTGGCCAGGCGGTGCGCCTGACCCCGACCGGCCTCCTCGCCGTGGTCGGCGGTGGCGCGGCCGTGGTCCTCGTCGTCGGCACGGTCCTGGTCTCGCTGCTGCTCGCGGTCGCCATCACCGCTGCCTCGGTAGCGGTGTGCGCCCTCGTCGTCCGCTCGCTCCTGGCATCCGAGACACGGAAGCGCTGACCGGCCCCGGGGCGGCCTGACACCGCCAAGCATCGCGCCGCCCCGGAAGCCCTGCCCCCATCCGAACCACAGATCCGGAAGGAACACCCATCATGACCGACCGCGCACCTGCCCCGGCTCGCACCTGCCCGCACTGCGACGGCTTCCCCTCCGTCGCCGTCACCCTCGGCGGACGCGACAGGCACGGACACCTGCGCACCATCACCGTCCACTGCCCCGCCTGCCACGGCACCGGCACCCTCCCCGCCCGCGCCGCCCAGACCGCCGGGAGCCACGCGTGACGGACACCGCGACTCTCGCGGGCCTGGACCCGATCACCCTCGCCGACGCGCTGCGGGTGGCCGGGTCCCCGGCCTTCCACCGCTGGGAAGACCAGATCCGCCGCACCGGCGGCTGCGCCGACCCCATCCACCTCACCGGCTGGACCCTGACCAAAGACAGGACCACCGGCGAAACCCTGCACCACTACACCACCAGCGGGGAGGCGGGCGGACGCCTGCGCATCGCCTGCGGCAACCGCCGCGCATCCCGCTGCCCCGCCTGCGCATGGACCTACGCCGGGGACACCTACCACCTCATCCGCGCGGGCCTGGCCGGAGACGACCGCCGCGACATCCCCGGCACCGTCCGCGACCATCCCCGGGTCTTCGCTACCCTCACCGCGCCGTCCTTCGGCCCGGTCCACAACCGTCCCGATCGCGGTGTTTGCCGCTGCGGCGCCCGGCACGCCCCGGATGATCCCGCTCTTGGCATGGCGCTCGATCCTGAGTCGTACGACTACGCGGGCGCGGTGCTGTTCAACAACCATGCTGGGGAACTGTGGCAGCGCTTCAGCAATCGCCTTCGCCGTGAGATCGCTGCCCGCGCCGGGCTGTCCCAGCGCGCGTTGGCTGAGGTGCTGCGGGTCTCGTACGGCAAGGTCGCTGAGTTCCAGAAGCGCGGTGCTGTCCACTTCCATGCCGTGATCCGCATCGATGGACCGGATGGGCCCGGCTCCCCGCCGCCGTCCTGGGCGACCGTCGCCCTGCTCACTGACGCAATCCGTGCAGCGGCCCGGCACCCGTACACCGCGGTCACGGCGCCCGCGGCCGGTGATCAGCCTGCCCGGTCCTTCCGCTGGGGCGCCCAGCTGGACGTACGGCCGGTCAAGGCGTTCGGGGACGGCTCCGACATCACAGAGCAGGCGGTCGCCTCCTACGTGGCCAAGTACGCCACCAAGGCAGCCGAGAACACCGGCACCCTGGACCGCCGTATTGCCGAGCTGGCCGACCTCGACCGGCACGGCGTTCCCGACCACGCACGCCGCCTGATCACCGCATGCCGGGACCTGGATGAGCTCTACCCCGACCGGCGGCTGTGGGCCTGGGCGCACATGCTTGGCTTCCGCGGCCACTTCTCTAGCAAGAGCCGCCGCTACTCCACCACCCTCGGAGCCCTCCGCCAAGCACGCGCCGACTTCCGCGCCGCCCAGGAGCGCGAAGCCCTTGGCTTCGACGACCGGGAGCCGGACACCGTGCTTGTCCTCACCGACTGGCAGTACGCCGGACACGGCCACACCCCTGGCGAATTCGCCCTCGCCGCGTCCATCGCCCGGGACCTCCAGCTCAACCGCGAAACCGCCCGCGAAGCCCTGCAAGACAGCCGAGACAGGAAGGAGAGCTGACGTGAAAGACGAGCTGATGACCGTGCCGGAAATCCTCGCCGAGCTTGGCGGAATATCACGTCGGACCTTCTACCGCTGGCGCGAGTTGGGGCAGGCGCCGCAGGCTCTCAAGTTGCCCAACGGTGAATTGAGAGTGTGGCGTAGCGACTTCACGGCGTGGCTGAACAGCCTCGAAAGGGCGGCAGCATGAAGTCACTCGACGTGAAGGTCTGGGGTGTTCGGAAGAGGAACACCAAGAGACCGTCGTATGACGTGCGATGGGCCGTCGCTGGGAAGGTGTTTTCCGACTCATTCCGCACGAAGGGACTTGCGGACAACCACCGTTCAAAGCTGCTCCGTGCCACTCGTGAGGGTGAGGAATTTGACACGGCGACCGGACTGCCCGACTCCATGACGGAGAAGGCGCCGTCGATGACGTGGTATGCCTTCGCCCTCAAGTACCTCGCCATGAAGTGGCCACATGCCGCGCCGAACACGCGCGATGGGATCAACGAGGCGTTGGCGGCCGTAACCGTGGCACTCCTCGATGACCGCCCGGGACGGCCAGCTGACGAGCTGCTGAGGAGGGCACTTCGCAGCTGGGCCTTTGTCCTTCCCGGCCCCGATGACCGCGAGCTGCCGACAGAGATCGCGAACACGCTGCACTGGGTGGCCAAGGCGTCGCGTCCACTCTCGGACCTCGCCGACGCGGCAACCGGTCGGGCCGTTCTCGACTCGCTGAAACTCAAACTCGACGGTACGGCGGCAGCCGCGGAAACCGTACGGCGCAAGCGGCGGACACTTGTCAACGCGATGCACTACGCGGTTGATCTCGGCGAGTTCAAAGAGAACCCGATTACTTCAGTTCGCTGGAAGAAACCGAAGGTGGTCAAGGAGGTAGATCCCCGGGTCGTTGCCAACCCCGAGCAGGCTCGCGCTCTGCTGACTGCCGTCTCGTACGCCGGCGGATATGACCGTGCGCGCGGCCGCCGAATCGTCGGGCTCTTCGCCTGCATGTACTTCGGGGCCTTCCGGCCAGCCGAAGTCGTCGGCCTCACAGAAGCAGACCTGAAGTTGCCGGAAAAGGGCTGGGGAACGGCTCTGCTGAATCGCACTCGTCCCAGCGTGGGTAAGCGGTGGACTGATTCCGGTGATACGCACGATGATCGCGGACTGAAGAACCGGCCCGTGGAAGAGGTCCGCCCTGTGCCCATCCCGCCGCAACTCGTTGCGATCCTCCGGGATCACCTCGACACCTTCGGCACTGCGAAGGACGGGCGCCTGTTCGCTAACGAGCGTGGGGGAGTGGTCGGCTCGTCGACGTACTACCGGGTGTGGCAGGAAG
Source organism: Streptomyces sp. 8N616 (assembly GCF_052246385.1). Lineage (NCBI taxonomy): Bacteria > Bacillati > Actinomycetota > Actinomycetes > Kitasatosporales > Streptomycetaceae > Streptomyces > Streptomyces sp. 8N616. The sequence goes on from NZ_JBQQBY010000016.1 coordinate 94,333, forward strand.
CTCGGTCGCTGGCGCTCCCGCCGTCTGCGGTCGCTTCACCGCTCGCCGCGCGCCCGTACGACCTGCGGCACTCGGCGTTGTCGACCTGGCTGAACTCCGGCGTGGATGCAACTGAGGTCGCCGAGCGCGCGGGCAACAGTGTTGAGGTCCTGCTGAGCCGCTACGCGAAGTGCATCGACGGGCGACAGGAGATCGCTAACCGCAAGATCGAGGAACTGCTCCGCGAGTACGAGTGACTCCGCGCGAGCCGCGCTATGCTCCAGGCCCCTGGATTCGTCCGGGGGCCTTCGTCGTTCCTGAGGCTGACCAGGGCAGATGCCCCAAGATCGTGTCCACGAATAGTCCGCGGACTTCGACATGGGGCCGCTCAGGGCTGCATACGGCTGCACACACACGAAGACCCGGTCGTCAGCGTCGTGGCTGATCGCGGGGTCTTTTGGCAGTTCAGGTGGAGTGCCCCCGGCAGGATTCGAACCTGCGCACACGGCTCCGGAGTGATTGTCTGATTGCACCCGTGCACCCCTTCTGACCTGCGGCGGAAGCGGACAGGGGTGCGTGGCGACACAGAGTGTGTCGGAAGTGTGTCGCGAGGCCGCAGGGTCGGGTTCAGGCGTGGGCCTGGGGACGGCGCTGCGGCCGTTGGGATGAGGCCACCGAGACCGGGCTTGTCACGCTAGGTGCGCGGACGGGCGGGTACTAGCCTCGCCCGCGGTGGTCACAGGCTCTCAGGTGTCCCTTGCCGCGCCGCGGGGGCCACCGGAGCCTCGTCCGGAGGTGATCAGTGGGGCAGCCGACACCCATCGTGGTTCCGGAGGCGCCGGGGCCGGGAGACCAGTGGGGACAAGACCATGTGATCGTCTCCCGTGTTCATGTGACCGTGGGGGAGCGGGTGGCGGACGGTCAGCCGCTGGCGGACGTGGAGACCGACAAGATCTCGCTCGAGCTGGGCTCTCCAGTCCCGGGCGTGGTGAGCGACCTCAGAGTCAGACCGGACGACACGGTGCCTCTCGGAGCCGTCCTGATGGTCATCGATGCCGACGAGTAACGGACACCACAAGATCGCCACGCGGAGGTGTGTCGCGAGAGCCGCAGGGGAGGCAGAGCAGACCGGAAGTCGCCTCCGGCTCCTACGCTCTTTGCCCGGCCGTGCCGGGGCGCCCACTCCCCTCGATGGTGAGTGTCCATTGGCGAGTGCCGCGAGGGGGAGCCGGGGTATGGCTGTACCACATGCAAGATCACCCACGGGTGGTACAGCCTGTTTGTGCATTCCGACCGCCGGTCGATTGCAGAGGACAGATGCCTGCTGGTCCGCCAGACTTGGCTCATGAAGGCATCCGAATGGGCCATTGGTGTATCAAGCGCTAGTGTCGCGTTCACGGGAACCACCATGGTGGTTGCGGTCAGGACGTACCTGCGAGTGAAGCCCAAGGTCGAAGTCCTTGTCGAACAACGCGGCATGAGCCCAGTAGTCCCAAAGCCACGACAGCAACGGGCTTACCGATTTCGCCTACGGCTCGCTAACCGGGGCACGTCGACTATCGGTGTGGAACGTATTGAGTTGACGTCCGTCCACGGTAAGTGGTGGCGCAGAAAGCTGATGTACAGCAGCGGAGAAAGGTTCGAAGATCCCCGGAAGCTAGAACCGTTCGGAGGCCTCAAGTATTTCATGAACGTCACCCCCAGTGCGCTCATGCCCGAGAGGATCCCTCCCAAGTTCGTGTACTTCACTGCCTGGCTCACGGATGGCAGTACCGTCCACAGTGAGTGGCTCGACGGGTTGCCTGATCTAGTGGTCGAGATTGGGCCGGACGTCGAGGAACCTGAACTCCCAGTGCGACAACGTCGCAGGTGGCTAGGACGGCTCGTGCACCGTAGCCGCTACTGAGCTTGGCTCGCTAGCTCAACACGTCCGGTGCGAACAGTGCGAGCGCCAGGGTGGTCAGCGCCGCTATGCCGAAGGCGGACAGTCCCGTCATCCACACCGAGAAGCCCCGGTACCGGGTCAGCCAACGGGCCGTCGGCGTCTGGTTCCGGCGCTGCGCCCACATCGGTCCGTGGACCGGATCGCCGAAACGGCGCCGCTCGTAGTCCGCGAGCCAGTGAGCATCAGTGATCTCCGCCTGCCGATGCCGGGCCATCAGGTGTAGAGACAACACACTCATCACGATGGCGAGAGCGGATGCGATGACGCGCGCGTACCTGCTGCTTTCAGGCCCCAGCGCGATGGTGAACAAGAATGCCTGCGCGGTCAGGCTCAACGCCGGCACCTGCCACAGCAACGCATCCCACTGCATTCGGCGCGCTGCCACAGCCTGGTACACGACAGTGTCGTCCGCACTCGTCGGCAATCCACTGCCTGGCACCGGACTGCCAGCGCTGCTGGCGTTCGTCATACGACACCTTCATCCAGATGGCTCATATGGACCTCACCCGACCAGCCGAAGCCGTTTCACAGCTCTGGCTGGTGGCAGGGCATCAACGTTTTCAGTCGGGCATCGTACGGTCTAACCAACCGGACTCATGGGGGTCAAATTCCGGAGGGCGTAGGCGAGTTCAGATGGTGGTGGATCAAGGTGAGCAACCCGAGAGAAGAGAGGTTGTTCCTGTACTACCCCAACAGCGGGTCTGCGGATGCCCGGGTTCTACGGGTATGCGATCGAGACGGCCTTGATCACGCAATCCTGATCTGGAACGTCTGCCATGAGTGCCGATGTGGTCTGATCGCGAAGATCTCGATGATTCCTGAATGGCAGAGGCAGGGACTGGGGCGCCGTCTCGTGCTGTGGGCCCTGCGGGATGGGCCGGGCTACGAGTGGGTTACGTCGAGCCAATCGCCGGACGGTCGGCAGTTCTTCCCTACCCTGGCGAGGGCGACCGGCGCAGCCCTTACGAACAAGGGCAAAACATGTGCGCACGTCGACGTGGCGAATAGGTCGTACCCCAGGCCTCGACTCGTGCGCGATATCTGAGTTCCGCTCCGGCCGGACACCCCGGACAGCCTTCCGACTGTCCGGGGTGTTTGTGCAGGTGCGAGCCTCAACCGGACAGTCGGACGGTTGGGACGCTCGGCGTACGGGTGGTCAGCGATGGGTGCGCTCGTCCCGTCGTCGGCGCTGCCTGCGGGCGTGCCCTTTCCGGAGAGAATCACCGATCGGGCCCTACGTATCTCTGACCTCGGAGATCCCGCTTGGGGGCCACTTCACTCACAGAGTGTGTCGGCGATGTGTCGGGCACTTCTGAGGCTCCGCAGAATTCCTGTGCGGGCGGAACTGACGGCATGACTGGAGCGACGGACTCCTTGGGGGCACGGTGAGGTCAGTGGTGCCCTTCCTCGTACTCCCGTGCCTGCTCCTCCATGTACGCGTCGTACATCGCCTCGACCTGCCGCGCGTGGCTCATCCAAGAATCTTCGGGAGGCAGCTGTTCATCTCGGATGAAGGCGCCGAGACACTCCAGGGCATGGTCGCATAGCATTTCCAGGAGACCGAAAGAGCCACGGAAGTCAGGTTCCGACATCTCTCGCGTAGCCAGATAGTACGTGATCTCGGTTAGTCGTAGGCGGACTTCCTGGTCGCGAATCCGAAGCAGGGTAGGCTCCAGCTTCCCGGTCTGCTGCTGAAGGGACTTGTCCCAGGCCTCCATCCGAGCGCGGGGGTTCGGCCCGACTACTGATGGCCGACCCCGTATGTGCTGCTTGATCTGAAAGAACATTCGGATCGCTGCATCTGCCGCAGCATCTACCTTCTGAGCGACCATCAAGGCGCGGGCACTCCGGGCCTGGTGCTGCTGGGCAGCTATCGACGCCCAGATGGAGAGACCGCCGCCGACAGCGGTACCGGCCAGACCGGAAACGGCACTGATCCAGACAGAAGCCTCCACGCCTGTCATCTTGCCGGGTCGCGGGTGATTGCGGCGGGCATTTCTCTGAACTCCTGAGGCACGAAGCCTCGTGGCGGCCGACCGCTCCAGGTTCTGGCCTGGCCCAGCCGGGGATAGGGGAACAACTGTCATTATTCTTCCCTCAGCTGAGCCGCTAACAGCGATCATGACCAGTACCCCGTGCCCGCGTTGCTTCCTTCGTGCCAGCCTCGTCGACCCTGTCGACGACGCCCTCGATGACGGCGTTCCCGCCCACCTCACCGACCCGCTGTAGACGTGAGTTGAAGACGAGCTTGACGCCCATCAGCTGAAGTCGCAGAACTTCGCCCGCACCCACACTGACCGGTCCACCCCGCAGTGAGGCGGGGGAACACCGGCGAGTCTGAGTCTCTCCGAGCGGCTGTAACACCACCCCGGGGTGACCACCCCCGGGTGTTGCAGCCCTCTGGCACACGGCTGGCAGATCACCGGTGACCTGGGGTCATGGTGGTACTCCGGGATCAGAGCCTGGGGGCGGCTCAGAGCCACTGAGCTGTACGGAGTCACCGCACCGATCAAGGAGCTGAAGATAGCCCTGAATGCGGTCCGATGCCTGCGGCAACTGCCCAATCTCATGCGCTGCCTTCCGCTGCCACTCAAGCCGAACCCTCTCTTGCTCGCGGCTCAACTGGTCCTGCCGCCACGTGCGAATTTCCGTGCTGGCCGGAACGGCGACGATCGTGACGAACAGCATGGCGAGCCCCGCCCACCAAGGGGTGCCGCCGAGCAGCGTCGCGATTCCGGAGGCGCCGACGAGGGCGGGTGCGGCGAGAGACGGTCGCATGGCATGGCCTCTCCGAGCCTGGTGGTCTCTCCAGGGCTCTGTGACTAGTGCTGGGTAGGCGCGACGTCTCGGTCGCAGAGCCCCTGGATCGAAACCAGGGCATGAAAAAGGCCCGAGCGTGGCTGCTCGGGCCTCTGGGGACGCTTACAGGTGGCTATTCGGTGTGCGGCCTGCTCACTCGCCCGCGGGGCTGGGAGGGCATGGCTGGCGTCTCACCCGGGGTGAGCCTGCTAGTCCACTCATCCCGCGAAGCCCGGGGGAGTTCGTGCAGGTCGTACCTAACCTGTCCGCGGCCCTGCCCGTACGTGGTGATGCGTCCCTCGCTCGCCCAACGACGAATGGTGCTCGCTGGCCTGCCTGTGTAGTAGACAGCGAGGTCTAGGGGGATCAGCGTGGGTCGCGAGCTGCGGCTCATGCGTTCCTCCGGGCATGCAATAGGCCTCCCTTGCTAGGGAGGCCATGGACGGAGTTATCGCGAATCTTGTCAGAGCTTACGCTCGCGCACGTCACAGCGTCAACGCTACTTGCTCGTAGGCGTGTTGGTCCTAGATCATTCTTCGGCTGCGTAGCGAACCTGAGTGATTCTGGATCATGGAGGAAATGCCGAGGTCATCACACTGGCATTCGAAGGCAAGCCCAAGGTAATTCGATCAATATGGTGCTCAAGTGATGTTGCACAGAAGTGTCCTTCGGTCGTGGACCTTAACCGGTGGAAGGGTAACCAGGCTTGCGGGACGCTTGTCGCGTGACAACCGACGACGCTCCACGCCCGTGGTTCATTGATCATCTTGAACGCTATGTGTCCGATACCAGCCACAAGCGAGAGACTGAGCTGCTTGGGCGAGCCATGGCGCTATTTCATCTCACGACCCATGAGCAGACCGTATTCCCTCTCGACACGACGTTTCCCAACGACCTTGCCGCGTCAGCGTGCATGAACCGCGCCTTCCGCCAGCTAGAAGCGGCTACGGTCCTCCTGTCGTATGGCTTCTACGCCGAGATCCGCAACCTTCTGCGGTCCGTCTACGAGTCCGCTGGCTTGGGCCGGACCCTCGCTAAAGAGCCCTGGATGGCGGACAAGTGGCTCCGCAAGGGCCAGTGGTGGCCAGACCGGAAAGTCCGTGACTGGCTGGAAGAGAATCGGGTCGTGCAGGACGCCCAGCCCTTCCGCAATTACTACAAGGAGGCGAGTGCATGGGTTCACCCGACTGCAGCGTCCTGCCTCCCCGGATTTGCCGTCGACGAATCTGCGATCACATGGGACGACGCTCCGCCGTACCGTCCGGACCTGTCGCGCCAACTGACAATGGAGATCACTTCGACAGCCGTCTTCGCCTGCTTCGCTTTCCGTAACGCTGTCGTAGACGAAGCCGCCATCCCGCCAGAGTGGCGACGTGACCTCTTCGAGCTGGCGGAGGCGATCGACGGGGGGCCGCATGCCCACCTAGAGCGTGACTGGGAGGCGGAGCAAGAGCGGTATGACGCTCTTGTCGCCCGGGTGCGGGATGCTGCGGAGGCTGAAGAAGTCCTTCGGAGCCACCCCCGCGCATGGAAGAACCTTCAATCGCCCGTGCCGAACGCAGACGACCACTGACCGGACAGCCCGGACACTTAGCCTTGGAGGTGTCCGGGCTGTTCCTGCTGGTCAAAGCCTTAAGCGGACAGTCGGACACGTGGGACACTCCCCATGACGCCCTGCGTCGACTGTGGTCCACCGTGGGAAGCTGGAAGCAGTGAGCCGCTGCCAAGCGAGATCATCGAAGGGGAGGCTAGGTGCCGCAGGCCAGTCCGCGAGGTACGTACTTGCAGATCTCGGAGTCTCTGCGTCAGAAGATCGAGAAGGGCAAGATCCGTGAGGCGCTGCCGTCCGAGGCAGAGCTGATGCGTACGTATGGTGTGGGCCGCAGCACGATCGGTCGGGCGCTTAAGACGCTGAAGGCTGACGGTGTCATCGAGTCCGTTCAGGGCGCTGGCTGGTACGTGTCAGGCACAGGTGACCGTCGGCCGCTCGTCGAGAAGGTGACGGACCTGCTCCGGGCCGATGGCGTCAAGGTGGGTGACCCCTTCCCCTCTGAGAACGACCTGTGCCGGCAGTTCGGCGTGTCCCGTACGGCCGTGCGCTCCGCCATCGCGCAGATGGAGGGACAGGGACTCATCGCTATGGGCGCAAACCGCCGGCGTGAGGTTCGCGCCCTCCCTCCTGGCCGGGTGGGTTCGTAGCCTTGACCACCATGGACCTCACAGAGCGGGCCTACAGCCTCGCCGAATCGCTGCTCGCCGAGCCGTTGCCGCGCCGCTGGGCGCACTCCCTCGGAGTTGCCGAGCGTGCCCGGTCCCTCCAACCGATCCTTGGAGAGGACGCCGATCTGATGGAGGCTGCGGCCGTCCTGCACGACATTGGCTACTCGCCCGGCATCGCTGTGACGGGTTTCCACCCACTCGACGGGGCCCGTTTCCTGAGGGACCAGGAAGCCATGGATGAACGAGTCGTCCGGCTGGTGGCGCACCACTCATGTGCTCTATTGGAGGCTGAGGAGCGTGGGCTCCGCGGAGAGCTGGAGAGCGAGTTCGAGTTGGAGCGTGCGGCGCTCGTAGACGCCCTGATCTTCTGTGACATGACGACAACGCCGGATGGAGGTTCCACCACCTCTCAGGGCCGACTTGCCGAAATCGGCAGCCGCTACGGGCCTGACACGATCGTGGGTCGCTTCATCCAGCGTGCTGCCCCCGAGATCCACGCGGCCGTACGGCGCGTCGAGGACCAGCTCACTGCCGTCCAAGACGCAGGTCAGCCGATGTAGGGCTTGGTGCGCGACTCGTCCAGGCCGTGGTCGATCCGCAGTCGCATGGACTGATGGATGTTCAGCGTGTCGAGATCCGCCGGGGAGACCCAGCGGACCTCTTTCGATTCGGAGCTGGTGCGCAAGCTGCCGCCGACCGGCCGGGCGTAGAAGCAGATGGAGAATTGCTGGCGGACCTCCCCGTCGTCGTACGCCATGACGTGCTCCGGGTCGGTGTAGAGGCCCACGACGCCTTCCACGACGACCGAAATCCCTGTCTCCTCCTCCACCTCTCGTACGACTGTCTGCGCGATGCTCTCGCCGATGTCGTGGCCGCCACCGGGCAGGGCCCACAGGTCGTTGTCGGTCTTGTGGATGAGCAGGAGGCGCCCCTCCTCATCCCGGACCACGGCGGTGACGGACGGCACCACTGAGTTGGCCTCGGGAGCGTTGGGGTCTCGGAAGTAGTCGATGCGGCTCATGCGGTGGTGCCTTCGTAGTCGGTGGGTGATGTGATGTGGCGGGCGCTTTCCCACACGCGCTCAACGCTCTCTGTATAGGTGTCGAACAGTTCGCCGCCTGGGACGCGCTGGAGGTGCAGTACGGGCGCCAGGTAGGCGCCGACACCGTAGACGTGGCCATTCGCCAACAGCTCGTTGTCGGCGCGGTAGATCGAGTTGTACAACGTCGTGTCGTGGAGCCTGAACTCCACGCCAGGAAGCCGGAAGAGCGGCGCATAGTTCAGGAGCGCGTTGCGAATCTTCGCAGCCATGGCCGAGCCAATGCCTTCGTCGTTGCCCCGGACAGCCACGGCCCCGCTGTTGGGATCGCCGAGCATGAAGCGCACCGGGACGCCCGCAGCTGACTTCTCGCGCACCAGACGGTGGAACCGCGGATCCTCAGTGAGCCAGAAGCCGGAGTACACAAGCACGTCGAAGTGAGTGGTGGCGTTGGCGTACAGCTTGGTCCACGCGTCTTGCGGCACAACTGAGCGGTGAGGGTAGAGCTTCACCAACTCCGAGTCGCTGGAGGCGGTTACTTCCTCCGAGGTCCGTTCGTCCGGCCAGAGGTACGAGACCTCGCGCCGGAGGATCGAGGCGGCGGCGTACTGGAACCGTCTGTAGGGCTTGCGCCCGTGCTCAGAGATCCAGCGCTCCACGGTCTTCGGAGACACCCCGAGGCGTTCCGCTAACTGCTCCAGCGTCAGGCCGCTTTCCACGATGGCCCCGCGCAGTCGCTCGTTTGCCACACGTCCTCCCCGGTGTGGGACGTCCTGGGACGACTTTGACTCTAGTGAGTCGGCCGCGAGTCGTACATGCGCGGGGTCCAGCGTCCGGCCCCTTGTTGCCAAGCTGGTCATGTCGCTGATCGAGGGCGGCAGTTCAGAGATCGAGAATCCCAGGGGTTGACGACGTTGAGTTGATCTGCCAACTTGAGAGACAAGTAATACATGACTTGCATTCGCGTCGGCGGGACTCCCCACCAAGGTCGCCCGCCGCTGCGGTTCTCCCTGCCCTTCGACTTCAGGAGAGGTCAATGCGCACGTACGTAGGTGATCAGGAGGCGGCTACCGCCTTCGAGTTCGAGGAGCTGGCGCTCGGCTTCGAGGAGCTGCCCGAGGGGATCGACCGAGAGCTGTTCCTCGGTCGGCTCGGGGAGACCCGTGAGGAGCGCGCGATCCGGCTGGATGTGGCCCGCGAGGCCCTAGAGGACATGCGCGAGCGTGGCGAGAACGGCGACGAGATCGCCGTGTGGGACGCGTTGTATGCCGAAGCGCTGACGCGCACGGTTCCGCTGCTGCGGTCCGCTTCGCGGCGGCACCGGAGCTCCCGGACGGGGGAAGCGGCATGAGCGCCACGACTGGCGCCCCCGAGCGGCCGGTAGTCCCGCCGCTGACGCGCCCGGAGATGGGGCTCACCGGTTTCGCCGCTGTGGCGGCGGCCGGGGTCGGAGCACTGGGCCTGGCTTCTTCGTTCGATGCCGTGTCGGCCGCTGCGGAGCACTGGGACTTCGGCGCCCCGTGGATGCTGCCCATCGGCATCGACATCGCCATCCCGGTGTTCACCGCGGCCAACCTTCTGCTGATCCGGCTGAACATGCCGTTGGCGTGGGTGCGGTTCGTACCGTGGGCGCTCACGCTCGTGACCTGCTGGCTGAACGTCGCGGCTGGGCACTCGCTGTCGGCGAAGCTGGCGCACGGCACGATGCCGCTGCTGTGGGTGGTCTTCTCCGAGATCGCCTCTCACATCTACGCCGTGCGGATCGGCGCCGCGACGGGAAAGCGGATGGAGAAGATCCGCCGCTCTCGCTGGCTGCTGGCCTTCCCCTCCACCTTCGCCCTGTGGCGCCGAATGACCCTGTGGGAAATCACCTCCTACTCCGAGGCACTGCGGCGCGAGCGGGAGCGCCAGCTGGCCCGCGCGGAGCTGCGGGAGCGGCACGGGTGGCGGTGGCGGTCGAGGACCGCGCGCCGTGAGCGGGTCCTGCTCAAGCTCGGGGAACTCACCCCGGCCAGGGACGAGCTGCCGCCGGAGCCTCCGAAGCAGCCTGAGCCGCCCAAGGGTGAAGTGCCCAAGCCGCCGCGGAAGCGCGCCAGCAAGTCGAAGGCTGTGAAGTCGTCACGCACGGCAGCCGAGCTGCTGACGCAGGCGCGCGAGGCCACGGCCGACTGGGCGGACGATGCGATCAACGCGGAGGCGATCCGCACGACGCTGCGCTGCTCGGCTGCCAACTCCCGGGTGGTGCGGGATGCGCTGCTGACCGAGCGGGCTGAGGGCCGCCGTCTGCGGCCTGTCGAGGGTGACGACGAGGGGACCGAGGGGGCGGCGGCATGAGCACCCTGTTAGCGGCCCTTGCTGCCGCGGCCCCGATGGCTGCCGGATGGACTTTCCACACGCTGTGGTTGCGCAGGCGGCTCCACGTGGCGCGCCGTGACCCGCTGACGGGTCTGCGGACCCGGGAGGGCTTCACCTGCCGGGCCAGGGTCCTGCTGAAGGACAAGCGGGCGGTGGTGGTGCTGGCGGATGTGGATCGCTTCAAGCAGATCAACGACCGCCACGGCCACGCGGCTGGGGATGCGCTGCTGAAGGCGACCGCGGACCGGCTGGCCCACTACGTCGGCACTTCGGGTGTCGCTGGGCGGCTGGGGGGTGATGAGTTCGCCGCGGTGGTCATCGACGAGCAGGGCACGGTGGCGGATCTGCTCGCGGTCCTCCATGGCGTACTGGCCCGGCCCGTTGAGGGCCTGGACGCGTCGGTGCGGACCACGGTGTCGCTGGGCTGGGCTCGCGCCGCGGACTTCCCCGGGGAAGAGCTGCCGGAGCTGCTGCGGCGGGCGGATGAGGCCATGTACGCGGCCAAGCACGGCCGGGCCGGGGTCCGCCGGGCTGGTCTGGGGCTGCTGTTCGCCACCCTGCTGGGCCGCCGGGCCGGACGCCGCGGCGCCCGCTGGGGTGCCTCGGTGCCGGGGGTGGTGGCCTGATGTCCCCGGCCTTCAGCAAGTGCTACGACCCCACCGGCATCCGGTACGGCATGCCCACCTACCCGTGGCGGTTCGCCCCATCTGGGTTGGCCACCCGCCGCCAGCTCCGGTCCCGCGGCCTGCGGCCCGGCGGGCAGCCGATCGCGGCCCAGGTGATGCGCCGCTGCCGTGGCCGCAAGTCCGGTGTGCAGGTCGCCTACCTCTACCGGGTCGACCAGGCCAAGCCGGTCCGGCCGATGACGGCCGCGAAACGGGCGGCGCTGGCTAAGGCGATGACCGCCCGCCGCACCTGCCCCCAGTGCCGTACCGACACCGGTTACTGCATCCCGACCTCGCTCGGGCTGTGCGTGCCATGCGCCTATCCCGAACAGCAGCGCGCTGCCTGAACACCCCTACACCTGAACGGAGTTCCGCTGTGAGTCACGAAACCGCCATGAGCTTGGGCGAGCAGCGCCGGGCCATTGAGGCCCTGGCAGCGCTGGCGACGGCGTTCCCCATCCTGCCCAGCGACACCCTCACCGTCGGCCGGGTGATCGCCCCGTCCGGTGTCGCACTGGGCATCCACGTGAACCTGCACACCACGTTCGCCGACTTCGAGGCATGGCGCGAGGCACTGCGCATCGCCGCGGCCGACGTGCACCACGAAGAGATGGACACCATCCAGACCCTCAGGGCGTACGCGGTATTCAACGGCGTCGATGTGGAGCTGACCGCCTTCACGCCCCGCTCGCCGTAGCCCGCATCGAGGCTGCCTAGTCCCCTGCTCCGAGCCATGCGCGCGGGGCCCGGTCACGACCGACCAAAGCAGCGGCCGGGCCCCGCTCTACCCCTCCCATCTGGAAGGAACACCAGTGAAACACCCCGACGACGACAACGAACTGTTCAACCGGCTGGAAGCCGAGATGAGCGCCGACTCCGGCGGTGAGGTAGTCGACCTGGAGTCGGCCCGTGCGGCCCGTGTCGAGTGGGCCGACTCCACGCCCGACCGGTCGGCCGACTCCCGACCCGATCCGGTATCCGACGCGTCGGGCACCGAGTCGGGCGACGAGGACGACGGCAAGCCGCGGATGGTCGACGGTCCGCAGCCGGACGACCCGGGCCTGCTGGGTCAGGCGCGGGAGGCAGGTCGGCGTGAGGTGTTGCCGTCGTGGCTTCGGTCGTGGCCGGAGCTGAGGGCGGCGGTGGGCTGGCTGCTCGGCTACCTGTGGCACATCATCGCCTTCCACGCGGTCCGCTCACCGGTCTATGCGGCCAGGCTCATAGCCCGCACCCCGCGCGGCATCGGCCGCGCGCTGCGCGGGTGGCGGCGGTGGGCCTCGGATGCGGAGTCGGCGCCGCTTAGGCATGCGGAGGCGTTCCGGGAGCGCACCGAGGAGTACCTGAAGCTGTCCCGGCAGCGGGACCGCCGGGTGCGCTGGCGCGGCACAGTCAGCGCCGTGGCGTTCCCCTTCCTGCTCACCGCCCTCCTGCTGCTGGCGTTCGCCGCCCCGCTGTGGCTGCAACTCGCCGCGGCTGCCGCGGGGATCGGGGTGTTCGGCGTGGTCGGCTCACCCGCTGATGCGCCGATCTCGCAGCATGCGGTGGTCAAGGCCGAGGCGCCGAAGCTGACCGCCACCATCGTGCTGACCGCGCTGGGAGCTCTGGGCAACGACAAGCTGAACGCTGCCATCAAGGCCGGCACCGGGATCCGGTTCCCTTCCGAGATCCATCGGGACGGACCCGGCTGGCGCGCGGACATCGAGCTGCCGCCCGGCGTGACTCCCGACGACATCATCAACAAGCGCAAGGCGCTGGCCTCGGGGCTTCGGCGCAAGCTGGGCTGCGTGTGGCCGATGCCCAACCCCGACGATCACGAGGGCATGCTGATCCTGTGGGTGGGCGACAAGCCGATGAACGAGGCCAAGCGCCCGGCCTGGCCGCTGGCCAAGTCCGGCTCTGTGGACCTGTTCAAGCCGGTGGCGTTCGGCAACAACCAGCAGATGCGCTGGGTGTCCGTCACGCTGATGTTCGTCTCCATCGTGGTCGGCTCCATCCCCAGGATGGGCAAGACCTACCTGATGCGCCTGTTCCTGCTCATCGCAGCCCTGGATCCGCGCGCGTGGCTGTACATCTTCGACTTCAAGGGCGGCTCGGACTACCGGCCGCTTGAGAGGGTCGCCCACCGCTGGCGCTCCGGCGAGGACGACGAGGACGTCAAGTACTGCCTGGACAGCCTGCTTGAGGTCCAGGAGGAGCTGACCCGCCGCGCCAAGGTCATCAAGTCCCTGCCGCTGTCCCGCTGCCCGGAATCCAAGGTCACCCCGGAACTGGCCTCCGACAAGAAGCTGGGCCTGCATCCGATCGTGGTGTGCCTGGACGAGTGCCAGAAGGCATTTGAGCACAAAACGTACGGCCCGCAGATCACCGAGATCGCCGAGGACCTCGTCCGGCGGGGCCCGGCGTACGGGATCATCGCGATGTTCGGCACCCAGCGCCCGGATAAGGACTCCATCCCCAAGGGCATCAGCGCCAACGCAGTCCTGCGGTTCGCGCTGAAGGTCACCGGCCAGACCGAGAACGACATGATCCTGGGCACCTCCATGTACAAGGCCGGATACAGGGCCACGATGTTCTCCTTCAAGCGCGACAAGGGCGTCGCGTGGATGGCGGGCGAGGCAGATGAGCCCACCATCGTCTGCGGCACCGAAGTCAACGCCGTCGCCGCTGACCAGATCACGCTGCGGGCCCGCAAGCTGCGCGAGGCCTACGGCAACGTCACCGGCTACGCCACCGGCGAGGACATCGCCCCCGACGCCGCTGCGGGTGTGGACCTGCTCGCCGACATCCTCACCGTCACCCCGGACAGCGAGGCCAAGCCGTGGAACGACACCACGGTGGACCGGCTCGCTGAGTACAACCCCGAGGTCTACGGCGAGTGGGCCCGCATGAAGGCGGAGGAGAAGACCGCGCACCTGACCGCTGCCCTGAAGCCGTACGGCATCAGGACCGATCAGGTCGGCCGCCGTATCGACGGCAAGACGGTCAACAAGAAGGGCTTCGAGCGCTCCCACATCGCCGACAAGGTAGCGGAGCGTAACCGGAATCGGGGCGTGGGCTGATCGCCCGGAGCCGCTAGCGCTAGCGGCACTGCCTGCTAGCGCTAGCGGCTCCGATAGCGGCCCACACCCATTCTGATCAGGCCGCTAGCGGATAGCGGCCCACCTGCGGAAACCTCTGGAAACCGCCCTGGGAGGGCTTCATGACCCCCATCACCCTAGCTATCGCCTGCCTGCTCGCCGTCACGCTCTGTTACGCAACTCTGTGTGCTGCGGCCCCGTTCGGCCCTTGCCGCAGGTGCCGCGGCTTCGGCTTCGAGATGAAGCACGACCGCCGCGGGCGGCTCAAGCGCGGCAAGAACTGCCGCCGCTGCAAGGCCACAGGCCGCCGCATACGCGTCGGCCGCTGGATCTACAACCGCGCCCTGCGGATCTACCGCGACGGCACCCACTGACTCCGGAAGGAGCCCCCGGTATGGCCCTGACCGTCTCCATGGTCGCCCTGTTCGGCCTGGTCCTGTTCTTCCTGCTCCGCTCCAACGCCCTCGGCTACGGCGCCGCCTTCGTCGCCGTGATGTTCGGCTTCTACCTCGCCTCCACCGGCGCCGCCGAACCCATCAACCAGCTCACCGCGGCCGTCATCGACGCCCTGTCGGACCTGTAGAGGAGGAGCGAAGGCCGTGAACGAACCCACCACCGCCCGCCATTGGCTCGCCGCAGCCCTGCCCAAGGCGGCGCCCGGCCTGGCCACGTCCACCGTGCTGATCCTGGCCCGGGTATGGAGCGTCAACGGCGCCGAACACAGCATCGGCAACGCCGTACTGATGACCGCGCTCGCCCTCGGTGCCGCCGCGGCCGGGGCCTGCGCCGCGGTTGGCCGCTCCGGTGACGGCACGCTCGCGGGGACTGCGTTCGCCGCCTCCGGAGGGCTCGCGCTCGCCGGAGTCGCCGGATACGCCGACGGTCTGTCGCTGCCCCTGCTGCTGTGGGCCCTGACAACCGCCGTCGCCTACGGGCTCGCGGCCCGGCACTGGCGCACCGACCGCCGCGGAACCGTCGCCTACGAGCGGCAGGTCAGCCAGGGGCGCGAAGAACATGCCCATCTCGAACGTATCGAGGCCATGCGGTCGCGCACGCAGATCGAGGTGGCCCGCGAAGCCAGCACCTACGCCACCGCGCTCGCCGAGGCCATGACCGCCCGCGCGGCGCTGCCCGGCTTTGATGCCGCCGCCGTCACACGCGCCGGACTGCCGGAGCTCCCCGGGCGGCAACAACCCACTCTCGACACCCCCTGAACGGAGAACCGTCCATGCCCGAAGACAAGACGTGCCAGTTCTGCGACGGCTGGATCTGCGACTCGTGCGGATCTTGCTTCTGCACCACATACGCCGACTGCGACGACTGCGGCACCGAGAAAGAGACCTGGGAGGACTGAGAGTGTTCGAGATCCGCATCATCTGCCCGCCCGAACGCGTTCCCGCGGTAACTGAGGTGCTGCGGGCTGGATTTGTGACTGGCACTCCCCGCGAGTACTCCAGCCGTGACGGCGAACAAGCGCGGCTCTACCTCACTGTCGAGCTCGCCGACGAGCCGCAGCCGGAAGCCATCCGGGAAGCGGTGCGCCGCGCCGTCGGAGCAGAACGGCTGCGCTGTGGCCGCTGCCCGTCGTGCGGCTGGCCCTTCAACGACTGCTCCTGTGCCCTGCACCCCGACGCCTAGCTACGCCGCGGCGGCGGGACTCCCCACCAAGGTCGCCCGCCGCCGCGGTTCTCCCTGCCCATCGATGACAGAACAGGAGAACACCAGAATGCCCCAACCGGACACGAGCGGGCAGCTCAGGGCAGCGCTTGACGCTGCCGCCCGCGGCTGGCACGTCTTCCCACTGATCCCCGGAGACAAGCGCCCCGCCGTCCGCGACTGGCAGACGCGGGCAACCACCGACCCGGACCGCATCACGCGGTGCTGGACCCACGCCCCGTACAACATCGGCATCGCCACCGGCCCGTCTGGTCTGGTCGTGGTGGACCTGGACACCCCCAAAGACGCCAACGACACCCCGCCGGCCGAATGGGCCGCCCCCGGCCTCGCCACTGGCGAGGACATGCTCGCGGCGCTGTGCGAGCGCCACGGCCAGCCCTACCCGCACGACACCTACACCGTGCGGACCGGCCGCGGCGGCGCACACCTGTACTTCGCCGTTCCGGAAGGCGAGGAACTGCGCAACACCGCCGCCAAGCTGGGCTGGAAGGTCGACACCCGCGCGGCGGGCGGCTACGTCGTCGCCGCAGGCAGCACCGTGGCCGGGCGCCCCTACACGACCGTGCACAGCGCCCCTGCGGCACTGCTGCCAGGCTGGCTGACGGACCTGCTTCGACCGGCGCCGCTGCCGCCCCAGCGGCCCGTCACGGTCGCCCTGAAGGCTCACGACAGGCGAACCGCCTACCTGCGCGCCGCAGTGACCGCCGAAGTCGAGCGCGTCACCCGCTCCGCCCCCAACAAGCACAACAACGCGCTCTACATCGCCGCGTTCGCGCTCGGCCAGCTCGTGGCCGGGGAAGAGCTGGACGAAGCCGACGTGACCGGCTGGCTGTCCGAAGCCGCCGCGCAGGTTGGCCAGAAGCCGCGCGAGATCCCCCGCACCATCGCTTCCGGCCTGCGCGCCGGAGCCACGCGCCCCCGGAAGGTGGCGGCATGACCGGCACGGCCCCACTCAGCCCGCAGCATCTGCACTCTGTACCGGCCGCACCACCCACGCCACGGGAAGAGGCCGTGCAGGTCCGCCAGCGCACCGCCTGGACGGCCGCCGAACTCATGGCGACAGAGTTCCCCGAGCCGAAATGGGCCGTACCCGGCATCCTCTCCGAAGGCGTCAACCTCCTCGCCGGACCACCCAAGGTCGGCAAATCCTGGCTCTCTCTCGGGCTCGGGCTGTCCGTCGCCTCCGGCGGCAAGGCGTTCGACGCCGTGCCCGTCGAGGGCGGGCCCGTGCTCTACCTCGCGCTCGAGGACACCCCGCGGCGTCTCCAGACCCGCATGGGCAAGATCCTCGGTGGCCAGGCCGCACCCGCCGGGCTCACCCTGGCCACCCAGTGCCCGCCGCTGCCCCAGGGCGGCAACGAGGCCATCGCGAACTGGCTCGACCGCAATCCCGACGCCCGCATGGTCGTCATCGACGTGTTCGCCAAGATGCGCGGAACCTCCCCGCCCGGGGCATCCGCCTACGACGCCGATTACACGGCAGTGGGCCACGCCAAGCGGCTCGCGGACCACTACGGCGTGGCCATCGTCCTCGTCCACCACGTCCGTAAAGCAGGCTCGGACGACTTCCTCACGGAGGTGTCCGGGACCAACGGCCTGGCGGGCGCCGCGGATGCCACGCTCGTCCTCAAGCGCGCACGTGGGCAG
Source organism: Streptomyces sp. 8N616 (assembly GCF_052246385.1). Lineage (NCBI taxonomy): Bacteria > Bacillati > Actinomycetota > Actinomycetes > Kitasatosporales > Streptomycetaceae > Streptomyces > Streptomyces sp. 8N616. The sequence continues at coordinate 111,736 of NZ_JBQQBY010000016.1, forward strand.
GCAGACGGCGTCCTCCACGTCACCGGCCGCGACGTGGACGAAGCCGAGTACGCCCTGAAGTTCCACAAGAGCGCCGGAGCCTGGCAGCTGCTCGACGGCCCGGCCACCGACCACACCATCAGCGACACCCGCGCCGCGATCCTCCAGCACGTCCGCGCCAACCCCGGCGCGCGGCCCAAGGACATCGCCACGGTCCTGCCGCAGGTCGACGCCGACACCATCCGCCGGACCTGCTCCCGCATGGCCGACGCAGGCCAGCTCACCAAGGACGCCAGCGGCCGGTACTACCCGGACACCACCGCGCAGGCCCGGGAGGTGTCCCAGGTGTCCGACTGTCCGGTTACCCCAACTGACCAGCACGAACGACCCGGACAGTCCGAATTCGAGCTGTCCGGCCCGTCCGGTCTCCCCGACGCCGCAAGCCAGCACGGAAGGAAGTGACCATGGCGCGAGACGAGATGCTCAAGATCTCTGAGGTCATCGCGGAACTCGGCGACGTGCCCGTGTCGACCTTCTACCGCTGGCGACAGCAGAAGAAGGGCCCGAAGTCCATCAAGCTCCCGAACGGCGCCGTACGCATCCGCCGATCCGAGTTCGAACGGTGGCTTGGAGAGCTGGAGGAAAGTGCGTGAGCGCGACTGATGAGACCTCGGCCCGTCGCCCTCGGGGGTCGGCGCGGCCGGGGTACTCCCTGGACGTCAGGCTGTGGAAGGTCACCAAGACGGGCCGCAAGTCCCGTCCGTACCGGCTCCGCTGGGTCGTTGGCGGGCGGGTGCATGGCGACACCTTCGGGACCTCCGCCCTTGCGGAAAGCCGACGCTCGGAGCTCTGGCAGGCCATGAGGCGCGGGGAGGCGTTCCACGTCGAAGACGGCTTGCCTGAGTCGGAGATCCGGGCCGCTGAGGAAGCGGCCGCCGTTAAAGCGCCGATCCGCTGGTTCGAGTTCTGCCGGGACTACGTGGCTGGGCGCTGGCGTACGAGCGCGGGCAAGACGCGTGAGGGGCTGGCCGACAGTCTGGCGACGGTGGCTTTGGCCATGGTGGAGCGGGGCGATGGCGTACCGCCAGATGAGGATCTGCGGCTTGCCTTCCGCTGGGCGGTGGTACCGGCGAATCACGGGGAGGAGCCGCCGCCAAAGCTGAAGGCCGCTTACCACTGGTTGAGCACGTTGGACCGACCCGTGACCGACCTCCACAAGCCGGAAGTGTTCCGGGATGTGCGGTACCGGCTCAGCTTCCGACTGGACGGCGTACTGGCCGCAGGTGATACGTTCCGGCGTCGGCGCCGGGCGCTGAACACCGCGCTTGAATACGCCGTAGACGCTGGGATCCTCGCCGAGAATCCGCTACAGCGTGCGCGTATGGCGCGGCTGGCATCGACGGACGCCGTAGACCCGCGCGTCCTCGTGAACGCAGTACAGGGGCGCCAACTCCTCGCCGCCGTCTCCTACATCGGGTCATGGCACCGCAAGCGCGGGCGGCGGCTTATGGCGTTCTTCGCGGTCATGCTCTACGCCGGGCTCAGACCTGCTGAGGCGGTCGGGCTCCGGCTGGTCGATTGCCACCTTCCAGAGAAGGGGTGGGGCACGCTGACGCTGCGGGAGACGCGGCCGGTGTCCGGGAAGCAGTGGACGGATTCGGGGGAGCGGCACGACCGCCGGGGGCTGAAGGCGCGGGGGGCAACCGCGGACCGGCCGGTACCCATACCGCCCGTGCTGGTCGCCATTCTCCTGGCTCACCTAAAGGAATTCAGCATGGCCAAAGACGGACGGCTGTTCGGCAACGAGCGGGGCGACGTGGTCGGGACGTCGACCTACTGGCGGGTATGGGAGGAAGCACGGGCATACGCGCTTCCGCCAGACCGCTTCGCCTCACCGCTCGCCGGGCGTCCGTACGACCTGCGGCACGCATGCATCACACGGTGGCTCAACGCGGGGGTTCCCATCGCCGAAGTGGCCCGACGGGTCGGCAATTCCCCGGAGGTGATCCACCGCCGGTACCACGGCTGCATTGACGGTCACGAGGAAGCCGCCAACGAGAAGATCGCGAAGTCACTGGAGGAAGAAGGCGACACAGCTTAGAAGCTTCCTTTGCGTCAGGCCGGGCGGGAAACATCCGCCCGGCCTGACGTCAGGTGGCTTAACAAGGAGAGCGCGAGCGCAGCTGACGTGCTTCGTTGGTGATGCGGGAGGAGGCTCGATCGTGGATGCCTATGTGTGTAATCGCCTGGCCATTGGCATGCTGCTTGCGTCCTTCTGGCTTTGCACGCCTGAGGTCTTGGGGGAAGAGAGACTTCATCACTTTGTTCAAGTCCTCCACGGCAAGATTAACGCCCTAACTAATTTCCTGGAGGGTTGGGCTCCTGATTGGCTTCTAGGGGAACAGAGGCTCAGGTGGCGCGCCCTGAAGACGCTCGGTGTAGTAATGCTGTTCCTTCTAGTTATTGGGTTCCTGGCCGGTCTTGGGTTTGGAATTTATCTGTTGGTCTTGTATCGGATTCATTCTATTGAATCGCTCGTCCGGCATCGCTCTTCAGTCTGGTCTTACGCATTCGCTGGCACGGTTGTGAATCTGCTTTTTTATGCAGCTCTTGTTCTTGTGGTGCTCGGCATCGCGTTCGTTATCTTCTGGTCGCTCGTGATGGTGTCCACACTTGCTCTACTTCCGCTTTTTCTTTTGCTTGAACAATTGGCAAGTAGTTCCACATATCGCAAGCTCATGCTGAGATTTGGTGCTGTGCTATTTCATGTCGGTCTAGCTCTTCAGCTGGCCGCTACATTCCTTGAAAGTGAGGCATAGGCGGTGCGTACTGCAGCAGGTGAGGGGTCCGCTCGCCTCGTCTGGTGTCTCGCGATGCGCTACAACGACGATTGCGCTGGCGAGCCCGCTGAGTGCAACGGTCGGCAAGGTGGCTCTTCGGCCGACGCTGGTGGTTATCGCTGGCAAACCACGGGGCCGGTGTCCGGGAAGCAGTGGACGGACTCCGGGGAGCGGCACGACCGCCGGGGGCTGAAAGCGCGGGAGGCAACCGCGGACCGGCCGGTACCCATACGCCCGTACTGGTCGCCATTCTCCGGGCCCACCTAAGGGAATTCAGCACGGCCAAGGACGGACCGCTGGCAACGAGCGCGGGGGAGTGGTCGGCTCTTCCGCCTACTGGCGGGTGTGGGAGGAAGCGCGGGCGTACGCGCTCCCGCCGGAGAGCGCGTCGATTCGCCGTTGGCCGGGCGCCCGTACGACCTGCGGCACGCATGCACCACGCGGTGGCTGCGTTCCGCATGCCTTACTACTGGATAGCGCTCGAAGGACTCCTGGACCGCTATCCAGCGTTATAGAAGTTCGCAGTATGATGCCGCAGATTCTGCAAGTGGTAAAGACTCAGCGATTGATCATGGCGCCATCTCTAGTGCTCCAGTGCTTTCTGGGCTTCGGTGGTGAATTGCTCTGTCTGTCTTTTCAGGTGCACGAAATGCCCCATCGAAATATCCCAAAAGCTTCCAGTCTCCCAGGAGGTTTCTCGGCTGGGTTGACCGTCTTCCAGGTGATCGGCTAGCTCTTCAGCGCCCTCCGCCATCGTTTTAGCCAGCTCGCCTACCCCTGAAGGCCCTTCGATCATGACGGTGGAGGCGGCTGCACGCAGAGCGTGGGAGTGTTCGATGACGAGTTGCGCCTGCTCCGAGATTTCATCACGGTTGCGCTCTTCTAGACCTGCGTTGCTGTAGAGCTTGTCGATCGCTCGTTCTAATGCGGCGGCAGACCGGAGCAGTTCGCTGTAGGTGGTGCGTCTTCCGTCCCGTTGCAACTGCGCGTGATGGTTACGACCTTGAAGGTGCCCTGAGAGAAAAGCTGTGCCGAGGGTTCCCGTGGCGCCGAGGATGCCTCCAACAGTGGCGCCGAGAATGGCTGCTACTCCTGCGTCCATGCCGATCATGATGGCCCGGGCGTCACCGACGTCACTCGTTGGGTGCCGCACCACCAACTGCCCTGCGCATGAGGAACGTGTGGGTGTGTCGGAGGTGTGTCGCGAACAGTGAGAGACAACGAGAAAGAGCGGGAGTCAGTGAGACTCACTCCCGCTCTCCAGGCACGACATGATCGCAGGTAAGCGGCTTGATCACGCTGGTTGATGCGATGTGCCCCCGGCAGGATTCGAACCTGCGCACACGGCTCCGGAGGCCGTTGCTCTATCCCCTGAGCTACGGGGGCGACTCGTCGCGTGTTCGGCGACGGGTAGAACCCTACCAGCTCCGGCAGGGTGCCCATGAACAGGGTTTTCCGGGTGATGGGGCTCCCCCGCAGGTGGCGGAAGTGGGCAAAACCCGGACGCAGCCGGAGTCGTCGACCTACCCTCGGGTTGTGCCTGGCTCGTATGGCCGGGTCCTTGTCGTCGACGACAACAAGGTCATCCGGCAGCTGATCAGGGTCAATCTCGAACTCGAGGGGTTCGAGGTCGTGACCGCGGCCGATGGTGCCGAGTGCCTGGACATCGTGCATCGCGTGCGCCCCGACGTCATCACGCTCGATGTCGTCATGCCCCGGCTCGACGGGATGCGTACCGCGGCCCGGCTGCACGCCGATCCCGGGACCCGGCACATCCCCGTCGCGATCGTCAGTGCCTGCACGCAGCTCGAGCTCGACAGCGGGCACTCGATCGGGGTGGCCGCCTTTCTGGCGAAGCCGTTCGAGCCGGTCGATCTCGTACGGATGGTGCGTCGGCTGGCCGGGCGGACGGCGCCCGGGGCACCCGGCAGCTGCCTGCGCGGGCCGGCCGGAGGCGGAGGCGGCGGCGCCGAGACCGCCGTACGTCCCGCGCGCTGAACCGGGCAGTCACCGGTCGAAGCCAACCCAGCCCGACCCAGCCCGACCGAGCCCGGTCGAGCCCGACCCAGCCCGGTCGAGCCCGGCCACCCCGCGACAAACCCGTTCGCGGACCCACCCCCCACCTCCCATACGCTTGTCCCGTGACCCCCGCCGAGCTCTCCCGCACCGTGCTCTGCACCGTGCGCCGTGCCGTCGAGGCCGGTGAGCTGCGCGCGCCCGTGCCGGCCCGCGCGGTGGTCCGGCGTCCGCCCAGGCCCGGCTGCGGGGACTACGCCACCAACATCGCCCTCCAGCTGGCCAAGGGCGCGGGCCGCTCGCCGCGGCAGGTCGCCGAGATCCTCCGGCCCCGGATCGAGCAGGCCGCCGGGGTCGCGCGGGTCGATATCGCCGAGCCCGGGTTCCTCAACATCACCCTCGAGGACGGGTCGGACACCGCCCTCGTCCAGGCCGTGCTCGCGAGCGGCGCGTCGTACGGACACCAGCCGCCCAGCTCCGAGTCCGAGTCGTACGGGCACAGCGATCCCCGCACCCACCGCCCCGCCGTCGAGCTGAGCTTCCCCTACGACACCCGGGCCGCCGTCACCGCCGACGCGCTCGCCCGTATCCTCCGCGCCCGGGGCGCCACCGACGTCACCCTTCGCTGCGAGCGCGAGCCCGACCCCGTATGGGAGGAGCTGGGTGTCACCACCGATACCGAGACATACGGGTCGGTGTCCGCGGCCGACGAGCCCGCCGTCAGGCACGTCATCAGGCCCGTGCCCGTCAAGGTCCCCGCCCACGACCTCCTCAGGACCCTCGGACCCGACGCCACCCGCTGGGCTCTCCTCCGTCCTGCCGCCCACGACCACCCCCGCACCGCCCCCGCGCAGCTCCTCGCCCAGCGCGAGTCCAACCCCCTCTTCCGCGTCCAGTACGCTCACGCCCGCGCCCGCGCGCTCCTCCGCAACGCCGCGGACCTGGGCATCACGGACCCGGCCGCAGGCGATCCCGGCGACCCTGGCAACCCCGGCGACAAGCCCAGCCTCACCACCTTCGCCCCCCTCCTCGCCGCCCTCGGCGAGTACCCCGCCGTCCTCGCCTCCGCCGCCCGGCTCCGCGCCCCCGACCGGGTCGCGCGTCACCTCGAGGCGCTGGCCGACGCGTTCTTCCGCTTCCACGACACCTGCCCCGTCCTCCCGCGCGGTGACGAGAAACCCGAAGGCCCCCACCGAGCCCGTGCCGCCCTCGCCCAGGCCGCCGGGACGGTGCTCGCAGGCGGCCTGCACCTGCTCGGCATCACCGCACCCACCCACCTCTGAGCCTCCCTGAGCCCCGCAACCCCTGAACCCGCAACCCCTGAACCCCGTAACCCCTGAACCCCGTAACCCCTGAACCCTGTAACCCCTAAGCCCCCCGCCCCCTCTGACGCCCCCTCTGACGAGGATCCGAGGAGACTGAAAGACCCATGAGCCGTTCCGCCCACCCCGCCGGGCCCCGCCACGCCGACGTGCTGCCCGAAGGGCACTACACCGCTCCGCCCGCCGACCTCAACGCGCTCGACCCGCGCGTCTGGTCCCGTACGGTCACCCGTGACGCCGACGGCGTCGTCACCGTCGGCGGCCTCGACGTCAAGCGGCTCGCCGAGGAGTTCGGCACCCCGGCCTACATCCTCGACGAGGACGACTTCCGCGCCCGCTGCCGCGCCTGGCGCAGCGCGTTCGGAGAGGGCGCCGATGTCTTCTACGCGGGCAAGGCGTTCCTCTCCCGCGCCGTCGTCCGCTGGCTGCACGAGGAGGGGCTGAACCTCGACGTCTGCTCCGGCGGCGAACTCTCCACCGCCCTCGCCGCCGACATGCCCGCCGAGCGCATCGCGCTGCACGGCAACAACAAGTCGACCGAGGAGATCCACCGGGCGATCGAGGCGGGCGTCGGCCACATCGTCCTCGACTCCTTCCAGGAGATCGTCCGCGTCGCGCACATCGCCGAGCGGCTCGGCAAGCGCCAGCGCGTCCAGATCCGGGTCACGGTCGGAGTCGAGGCGCACACCCACGAGTTCATCGCGACCGCGCACGAGGACCAGAAGTTCGGCATCCCGCTCGCGGGCGGCCAGGCCGCCGAGGCCGTACGCCGGGTGCTCAGCCTGGAGAGCGTCGAACTCGCCGGAATCCACTCCCACATCGGCTCGCAGATCTTCGACACCTCAGGCTTCGAGGTGGCGGCCCACCGCGTCGTCGGACTGCTGAAGCAGGTGCGCGACGAGCATGGCGTCGAGCTGCCCGAGATCGACCTCGGCGGCGGCCTCGGCATCGCGTACACCTCGGACGACGACCCCCGCGAGCCGCACGAGATCGCCAAGTCGCTCGGCGAGATCGTCACCCGCGAGTGCGAGTCCGCCGGGCTCGCCGTGCCGCGGATCTCGGTCGAGCCGGGCCGGGCGATCGTCGGCCCCACCGCCTTCACCCTCTACGAGGTCGGCACGGTCAAGCCGCTGCCCGGCCTGCGGACGTACGTGAGCGTGGACGGCGGCATGTCGGACAACATCCGCACCGCCCTCTACGACGCCGAGTACAGCGTCGCCCTCGTCTCCCGCCGCTCGGACGCCGAGCCGATGCTGTCCCGCGTCGTCGGCAAGCACTGCGAGTCGGGCGACATCGTCGTACGGGACGCCTTCCTGCCCGCGGACCTGGCGCCCGGGGACCTGCTCGCCGTGCCGGCCACCGGCGCGTACTGCCGCTCCATGGCGAGCAACTACAACCATGCGCTGCGCCCGCCGGTGGTCGCGGTCCGGGACGGCGAGGCGCGGGTGATCGTGCGGCGCGAGACGGAGGAAGATCTCCTGCGTCTCGACGTCGGATAATTGAGAACGGTGTCTTGAATTCTGGACCGGGGATAGAAAGTCCGGTCCGGTGCGTGAGACTGGTGCAGCACCTGTATGTGGGAGAAATGAGGTCGGATGATGCGTACGCGTCCGCTGAAGGTGGCGCTGCTGGGCTGTGGAGTGGTCGGCTCAGAGGTGGCGCGCCTCATGACGACGCACGCGAACGACCTCGCGGCACGCGTCGGCGCCCCGGTCGAGCTGGCCGGGATCGCCGTACGCCGCCCCGGCCGGGCCCGCGAGGGCGTGCCCGCCGAGCTGATCACCACCGACGCCACCGCGCTGGTCAAACGCGGTGACATCGACGTCGTGGTCGAGGTCATCGGCGGCATCGAGCCCGCCCGCTCCCTCATCCGCACCGCCTTCGAGTACGGCGCGAGCGTCGTGTCCGCCAACAAGGCGCTGCTCGCCGAGGACGGCGCGGCGCTGCACGCGGCGGCCGAGCAGCACGGCGCCGACCTCTACTACGAGGCCGCGGTCGCGGGCGCGATCCCGCTCGTCCGGCCGCTGCGCGAGTCACTCGCGGGCGACAAGGTCGACCGGGTCCTCGGCATCGTCAACGGCACCACCAACTACATCCTCGACAAGATGGACACCACCGGCGCCGGGTACTCCGAGGCGCTGGACGAGGCCACGGCGCTGGGGTACGCGGAGGCCGACCCGACCGCCGACGTCGAGGGCTTCGACGCCGCCGCCAAGGCGGCGATCCTGGCCGGGATCGCCTTCCACACCCGCGTCACCATCGAGGACGTGCACCGCGAGGGCATCACCGAGGTCACCGCGGCCGACATCGCCTCGGCGAAACGGATGGGCTGTACGGTCAAGCTGCTGGCGATCTGCGAGCGGGCCGCCGACGGGCGGTTCGTCACCGCGCGCGTGCACCCGGCGATGATCCCGCTCAGCCACCCGCTCGCCTCCGTCCGCGAGGCGTACAACGCGGTCTTCGTCGAGGCCGACGCCGCCGGCCGGCTGATGTTCTACGGGCCCGGCGCGGGCGGCGCGCCCACCGCGTCCGCCGTCCTCGGCGACCTGGTCGCCGTCTGCCGCAACAAGGTGGGCGAGACGACGGGCCCCGGTGAGTCCGCGTACACGCAGCTGCCGGTCGGCCACATGGGCGAGGTCGTCACGCGCTACCACATCAGCCTCGACGTCGCCGACAAACCGGGCGTCCTGGCCCAGGTCGCCACCGTCTTCGCCGAGCACCACGTGTCCATCGACACCGTCCGCCAGCAGGGCAAGGACGGCGAGGCATCGCTCGTGGTCGTCACCCACCGGGCGCCCGACGCCGCCCTCTCGGCCACGGTCGAGGCGCTGCGCCGGCTGGATACCGTACGCGACGTCGCGAGCATCATGCGGGTCGAAGGGGAGTAAAGGGAGTCAAGGAACCATGTCTGCAATCGTCGACCGGCCAACCGGCACCCACCAGTGGCGGGGCATCATCGAGGAGTACCGCGACCGCCTGCCGGTGAACGCGAAGACCCCGGTCGTCACCCTCCGCGAGGGCGGCACCCCGCTGGTGCCCGCCCAGATCCTCTCCGAGCGCACCGGCTGCGAGGTCCACCTCAAGGTCGAGGGCGCCAACCCCACCGGGTCCTTCAAGGACCGCGGCATGACCATGGCGATCTCGCACGCGAAGGAGGAGGGCGCGCAGGCCGTCATCTGCGCGTCCACCGGCAACACCTCCGCCTCCGCCGCCGCGTACGCCGTACGGGCCGGGATGGTCTGCGCCGTCCTCGTCCCGCAGGGCAAGATCGCGCTGGGCAAGATGGGCCAGGCGCTGGTGTACGGGGCGCGCATCCTGCAGGTCGACGGGAACTTCGACGACTGCCTCACGCTCGCCCGCGGGCTGTCCGAGAAGTACCCGGTGGCGCTCGTCAACTCGGTTAATCCGTACCGCATCGAGGGCCAGAAGACCGCATCCTTCGAGGTCGTCGACGCGCTCGGCGACGCCCCGGACATCCATGTGCTGCCGGTCGGCAACGCGGGCAACATCACCGCGTACTGGCGCGGTTACCGTGAGTACGCCGAGAGCGGCGACGCCTCCCGCAAGCCGCGGATGTGGGGCTTCCAGGCCTCGGGCTCGGCCCCGATCGTGCGCGGCGAGCCGGTCAAGGACCCGCACACCATCGCCACCGCGATCCGGATCGGCAACCCGGCGTCGTGGAAGTTCGCCGAACAGGCGCGGGACGAGTCGGGCGGTCTCATCGACGAGGTGACCGACCGTCAAATCCTCGCCGCCTACCGGCTGCTGGCCTCGCAGGAGGGCGTCTTCGTCGAGCCCGCCTCGGCGGCGAGCGTCGCCGGGCTGCTGAAGGCGGCCGAGCAGGGCAAGGTCGACCCGGGCCAGCGGATCGTCTGCACGGTCACGGGTAACGGTCTCAAGGACCCGGACTGGGCGGTGGCGGGCGCGCCGCAGCCCGTCACCGTACCGGTGGACGCGGACGCGGCCGCCGAACGGCTGGGAATGGCATAGGCAGCCGCAGGTGAGCGGCTGGAAGCACGGGAATACGGCGACACGCATCGTGCGCCTCCCGTGCGCCCTATGTCGCGACAGAACCTTCCTTCGATAGGCTGGCAGTCGAACCCCGCCCCGCCGCAGCCTTCCGCCTGCATGCGCGGTCCTGTCGCCGGGCCAGGGGGTGCCCCTTGGGGACGCCCAGGGGCAATTCCTTCAGATCCACACCAAGGAGTGTCATCGAGCGATGGCCGGTCCCGCATTCCGAGCCGCCGCCGTACGGGTGCGCGTCCCCGCCACCAGCGCCAACCTCGGCCCTGGCTACGACGCCTTCGGCCTGGGCCTGGGGCTCTACGACGACGTGGTCGTCCGGGTGGCGGACGCCGGGCTGCACATCGACATCGCGGGCGAGGGAGCCGAAACCCTGCCGCGCGACGAGGACCACCTGCTCGTACGGTCCCTCCGGACGGCGTTCGACCTGCTCGGCGGGCAGCCGCGCGGCCTGGAAGTGGTCTGCGCCAACCGCATTCCGCACGGCCGCGGCCTGGGCTCCTCCTCCGCCGCCATCTGCGCGGGCATCACCGCCGCCCGCGCGGTGACCATAGGCGGGGCCGAGAAGCTCGACGACACCGCGCTCCTCGAGCTGGCCACCGAGATCGAGGGCCACCCGGACAACGTCGCCGCCTGCCTGCTGGGCGGCTTCACCGTGGCCTGGACCGAGGCGGGCGCGGCGCGGGCGATCAGGATGGAGCCCGCAGAATCCATCGTTCCGGTGGTTTTCGTGCCCGCGAAGCCGGTCCTCACCGAGACCGCCCGCGGCCTTCTGCCGCGTACGGTCCCCCATGTGGACGCGGCGGCGAACGCGGGCCGGGCGGCGCTGCTGGTCGAGGCGCTGACCAAGCGCCCCGAGCTGCTGCTCGCCGCCACCGAAGACCGTCTCCACCAGGAGTACCGCGCTCCCGCGATGCCGGAGAGCGCGGCCCTGGTGAGCCGACTGCGCGCGGACGGCGTCCCCGCGGTCATTTCCGGCGCGGGCCCCACGGTGCTCGCGCTGGCCGAGGACAGTGCGGCCGACAAGGTCGCACAGCTGGCGGGCGAGGGGTGGGCGGCGGGCCGCCTGACGCTCGACATGGCGGGTGCGAGTGTCCTGCCGCTCGCGTGACACACGATTGCCGGTCTTGGAGAGGGGGAATGTTTGTTGGATCCGGTAGTGTTAACCTCATGTCTGCACCCGACACCTCATCGGTGCGGTGCTCCGTGTCCCACTGTCGGGACGACCTTCTTCCGGGAGCCTCCCAAACTGCCTGAGCAGCCTGCCTGAGCAGATATCGAGCACGCTCCGGAAATCGGCGCATGAGCGCCGGAACCAATTAATTGTTCTCTCCGCCGTACCGGCGGACCACCGCCCCGGCCCGGTCCGCATTCCAGGACCGCAAGCCGGACAGCACAACCGGTCGCCGAGCCAGACAGGCCGACGCCCGCTCCAGGGAAGGACCCTTCGTGAGCGACACCACCGATCTGATGGGCGTGACTGCCGACAACACGGTCGGCGCTGCCTCCACGCCCGCCACGGACGCTCCCGCCGCGCCTGCCGCCGGTGCTGCCACTGGTACTGCCTCGCGGCGACGCCGCTCGGGCACCGGTCTCGAGGGCATGGTCCTCGCCGAGCTCCAGCAGGTCGCCTCCGGCCTCGGCATCAAGGGCACCGCGCGGATGCGCAAGAGCCAGCTGATCGAGGTCATCAAGGAGAAGCAGGCGGGAGGCGGGGCCCCCGCCAAGGGAGCCGAGGCTCCGGCCGGGGAGGCCGAGGCCAAGCCGAAGCGCCGTACCACCTCCAGGGCCCGTACGGGTGAGGCCGCGGCGGGCGCGGAAGCCCCCGCCGCGTCGGCCGAGAAGGCCGAGAGCCAGCAGCAGATCGAGATCCCCGGCCAGCCGGCGAGCGACGAGCAGCCGGCCGGTGAGCGCCGCCGGCGCCGCGCCACCGCGCAGGCGGGCAGCCCCGAGACCGCCGAGGGCGCGTCCGACACCAAGGTCGAGACGCGGACCGAGACGAAGACCGAGACGAAGACCGAGGACCGATCCGAGGCCAAGGCCGAGGCCGCGACCGACACTGCCGAAGGCCGTGGCAAGGGCGGCGACCGCCAGGAGCGCGGCCAGGGCGGTCAGGGCCAGGACCGCGGACAGGGCGGCCAGGGCGGTCAGGGCCAGAAGGGCGACCGCCGCGAGCGCGGCCGCCGCGGCAAGGGCGGTGACGACGGCCAGGGTGGGGGCAACCGCCAGCAGCGTGAGGGCCGCCAGGGCGGTCAGCAGGACGACGAGGAGTTCGAGGGTGGGCGGCGCGGCCGCCGTGGCCGCTACCGCGACCGCAGGGGGCGGCGCGGCCGCGACGAGTTCGCGGGCGAGCCGCAGATCGCCGAGGACGACGTTCTGATCCCCGTCGCGGGCATCCTGGACATCCTCGACAACTACGCCTTCATCCGGACCTCCGGCTACCTGCCGGGTCCGAACGACGTGTACGTGTCGCTGGCTCAGGTCCGTAAGAACGGTCTGCGCAAGGGCGATCACGTCACCGGCGCGGTCCGCCAGCCCCGCGAGGGGGAGCGCCGCGAGAAGTTCAACGCGCTGGTCCGCCTGGACTCGGTGAACGGCATGGCGCCCGAAACCGGGCGCGGGCGGCCGGAGTTCGGCAAGCTGACCCCGCTGTACCCGCAGGACCGGCTGCGCCTGGAGAACGAGCCCAGCGGCCTCACCGCGCGGATCATCGACATGGTCGCGCCGATCGGCAAGGGCCAGCGTGGTCTGATCGTCTCGCCGCCGAAGGCGGGCAAGACCATGGTGCTGCAGTCGATCGCCAACGCGATCACGCACAACAACCCCGAGTGCCACCTGATGGTCGTCCTCGTCGACGAGCGGCCCGAAGAGGTCACCGACATGCAGCGGTCGGTCAAGGGCGAGGTCATCTCCTCGACCTTCGACCGCCCGGCCGAGGACCACACCACGGTCGCCGAGCTCGCCATCGAGCGGGCCAAGCGCCTCGTGGAGCTGGGCCACGACGTGGTCGTGCTGCTGGACTCCATCACCCGCCTGGGCCGCGCGTACAACCTCGCCGCGCCCGCCTCCGGCCGCATCCTGTCCGGTGGTGTCGACTCGACCGCGCTCTACCCGCCGAAGCGCTTCTTCGGCGCCGCGCGGAACATCGAGGACGGCGGCTCGCTGACCATCCTGGCCACCGCGCTGGTCGAGACCGGCTCGCGGATGGACGAGGTGATCTTCGAGGAGTTCAAGGGCACCGGCAACATGGAGCTCAAGCTCGACCGGAAGCTCGCCGACAAGCGAATCTTCCCGGCCGTGGACGTGGACGCCTCCGGCACCCGCAAGGAGGAGATCCTCCTCGGCAGCGACGAGCTGAACATCGTCTGGAAGCTCCGCCGGGTTCTGCACGCGCTCGACCAGCAGCAGGCCATCGAGCTGCTGCTGGACAAGATGAAGCAGACCAAGTCCAACGCCGAGTTCCTGCTGCAGATCCAGAAGACGACGCCGACGCCGAACGGCGACTGACTTACGTTCCGACAGCACAGCCAGCAGCGCCAGCAGGGCCTGCTCCTCACTGCCGCACCGCAGTGACGAGCAGGCCCTGCCGCGTATGCGAGCGCACTCGAGCCCGGCGACGGCGGACCGACTACACCGCGCGCACGTCCGGCGGCAGCCGGTATCCGCGCCCGGGCACCGGCAAGGCCCCGCCGGAGATCTTTGACACAACCGACAAGATCGGCAGCGGCTGGAGCCAGTGCCGCATCTTCCGATGAATCCGCAGGTGAAAGGGGCCGTACGCAGCTGAGGGCGGGCGCGGCGCCCCCGCGACCGCTCCGAGCAGTCACTCAGAGGCGCCGTGCGAACCTGAACCTCGCCGTGTCGGCAGGGCAGGGAAGGGGAACCCGGGAGCGACGCACCAGCGAGGACTGAGGAGCAGATGGCGGACGAGAGCAGCGCAAGGGGTTCACACCCCGGTGGCATACCCGCCACCGGGCGGCGAGGCAGGCCGCCCGGGCGGAGCCGCAGGGTGCTCACGATCGCCGCCTGGTCCACCGCGGGCCTGGTGCTGCTCGGCGGGGCCGGCCTCGGCTACATCTACTTCCAGCTCGACGGCAACCTCAAGGGCATCGACATCAACGCGGCCCTGGGCACCGACCGCCCCGACGACGTCGACGACGGCTCGATGGACATCCTGCTCATGGGTTCGGACTCGCGCGAGGGCGCCAACGCCGAGTACGGCGACGACGACGGGACCTCCCGCTCCGACACCGCGATGATCCTGCACGTCCACAAGGGCCACACGAAGGCCAGCGTCGTGAGCATTCCCCGCGACACCATGGTCAGCCGCCCCGCGTGCAAGAAGACCGACGGCAAGGGCGTATCCCCCGCCGTGAAACGCACCATGTTCAACGAGTCGTACCAGGTGGGCGGCCCGGCCTGTGCCGTGAAGACCGTCGAGAAGATGTCCGGCATCCGCATGGACCACTACCTCGAGGTCGACTTCTCCGGCTTCAAGAAGCTCGTCAACGAGCTCGGCGGGGTGCCCGTCACCACCAGCCAGGCGATCAAGGACAAGGAGAGCCGGCTCAGCCTCACGCCTGGCACACACACCCTCAATGGCGAGCAGGCCCTCGGCCTCGTACGGACCCGGCACGCGGTCGGGGACGGCAGCGACCTCGGCCGGATCAAGCTCCAGCAGGCCTTCATGAAGGCGTTGATCGACCAGGTCAAGGACATCGACCTGTTCGGAAGCCCGGGCAAGCTCTACGGCCTCGCGGACACCGCGACCCGGACGGTCACCACCGACTCCGAGCTCGCGTCGGTCAACAAGCTCCTGGACTTCAGCAAGGGGCTGAAGGACATCGGCTCGGGCGACCTGCGCATGGTGACGCTGCCGGTGGCCTACGACAAGGCCGACCCCAACCGCGTCGTCCCGCTGGACAAACAGGCTCGCGAGGTCTGGGACGCGCTGCGCCACGACCGGGCCGTCCCGGCGTCCGCGACCAAGGGCACGGCGAGTGACAGGGCCGATACGTCGGAAGTCCTCACGGGCTGACTTGCTGCCACGGCGAGTGACAGGGCCGATACATCGGAAGTCCTGAAGGGCTGACTTGCTGCCACGGCGAGTGACAGAGCCGATACGTCGGGTGTCCTGAAGGGCTGAGCCTCCTCGGCAGGCGGCTGGAATAGATTCCGGCCGCCCCCGGTTTTGGGAGACACGGCCGGTCCTGGCAGACTGGTACGTCGGCCCCGGTTCACGTACGGGCAAGCCCGCCCGATACGACCCGGTGCCCTCCCGAACCTAGGAGAACCCTTGAAGCGCGACATCCACCCCGAGTACGTCGAGACCCAGGTGAGCTGCACCTGCGGAGCCTCGTTCACCACCCGTAGCACCGTCACCGAGGGCAACATCCGTGCCGATGTGTGCTCCGAGTGCCACCCGTTCTACACGGGCAAGCAGAAGATCCTCGACACTGGTGGCCGTGTGGCCCGCTTCGAGGCCCGCTTCGGCAAGAACGCCGGGTCCGCCAAGAAGTAGCGACCCTGTAGCGCCGGTCCTCGGCCGCCCCCGTCCGGGCGGCCGGACCGGCGCTTTTGCTCTTGTCCGGCCCACTTCTCCTACGCGTCACGTAAAGGAAAAACGATGTTCGAGGCGGTCGAGGAACTGATCGGCGAGCACGCCGACCTCGAGAAGCGGCTCGCCGACCCCGCGGTCCACGCCGACCAGGCCAACGCGCGGAAGCTCAACAAGCGTTACGCCGAGCTGACCCCGATCATCGGCACGTACCGCGCATGGAAGCAGGCGGGCGACGACATCGAGGCGGCCCGCGAACTCGGCGCGGACGACCCGGAGTTCGCGGCCGAGGTCAAGGAGCTGGAGCGGGAGCGCGAGGAGCTGACCGACAAGCTGCGGCTGCTGCTCGTCCCACGCGACCCCAGCGACGACAAGGACGTCATCCTCGAGATCAAGGCGGGCGAGGGCGGCGACGAGTCGGCGCTCTTCGCAGGCGACCTGCTGCGCATGTATCTGCGCTACGCCGAGCGCAACAACTGGAAGACCGAGATCATCGAGGCCAACGAGTCCGACCTCGGCGGCTACAAGGACGTCCAGGTCGCGGTCAAGACGAAGGGCGGCTCAGGCGCGGAGCCCGGCCAGGGTGTCTGGGCGCGGCTGAAGTATGAGGGCGGGGTGCACCGCGTGCAGCGGGTGCCCGCCACCGAGTCGCAGGGCCGTATCCACACCTCTGCCGCGGGCGTGCTCGTGCTCCCCGAGGCGGAGGACGTCGACGTCGAGATCAGCCCCAACGACCTGCGCATCGACGTCTACCGCTCCTCGGGCCCCGGCGGCCAGTCGGTCAACACCACCGACTCCGCGGTCCGTATCACCCACCTCCCCACCGGCATCGTCGTCTCCTGCCAGAACGAGAAGAGCCAGCTGCAGAACAAGGAGCAGGCGCTGCGCATCCTGCGCGCCCGGCTGCTCGCGGCGGCCCAGGAGGAGGCCGAGAAGGAGGCGTCGGACGCCCGGCGCAGCCAGGTCCGTACGGTCGACCGCTCCGAGCGGATCAGGACGTACAACTACCCGGAGAACCGGATCTCCGACCACCGTGTCGGCTTCAAGGCGTACAACTTGGACCAGGTGCTCGACGGTGAGCTGGACCCGGTGATCCAGGCGTGCGTGGATGCCGACTCGGCCGCGAAGCTGGCGGCCGCGCAGTAACGGGCGCGGCGCAGAACCCGCTGGAGGAATTGACGTGAACGTGCTGCTCGCCGAGGTGGCCCAGGCCACCCAGCGGTTGGCCGACGCCGGCGTTCCCTCACCGCGCTTCGACGCGGAGGAGCTCGCCGCGTTCGTCCACGGCGTCAGGCGGGGCGAGCTGCACGCGGTGCCGGACGCGGACTTCGACGCCCGCTACTGGGAGGCCGTCGCCCGCCGCGAGGCCCGCGAGCCCCTCCAGCACATCACCGGGCGCACCTTCTTCCGCTACCTGGAACTCCAGGTCGGGCCCGGTGTCTTCGTGCCGCGCCCGGAGACCGAGTCGGTCGTCGGCTGGGCCATAGACGCCGTACGGGCCATGGACGTCGTCGAGCCGCTGATCGTCGACCTGTGCACGGGCTCGGGCGCCATCGCGCTCGCCCTGGCGCAGGAGGTGCCGCGCTCGCGCGTGCACGCCGTCGAGCTCGACGAAGGCGCCCTGCAGTGGGCGCGGAAGAACGTCGAGGGCTCCAGGGTCCAACTGCACCAGGGCGACGCCCTGACCGCCCTGCCGGAACTGGACGGCCAGGTCGACCTGGTGATCTCCAACCCGCCGTACATCCCGCTCACCGAGTGGGAGTACGTCGCGCCCGAGGCCCGGGACCACGACCCGCAGCTCGCGCTGTTCTCCGGCGAGGACGGCCTGGACACCATCCGAGGCATCGAGCGCACCGCCCACCGGCTGCTGCGGCCGGGCGGCGTCGTCGTCGTCGAGCACGCCGACACCCAGGGCGGCCAAGTGCCGTGGATCTTCACCGAGGAGCGGGGCTGGGCCGACGCCGCCGACCACCCCGATCTGAACAACCGGCCGCGGTTCGCGACGGCCCGGCGGGCCACACCGTGACAGCGACCAGCCCTACGGACAGCAGGACAAGCAGCAGCCCCACCGACAGCAGGACGAAAGGCAGTCCCAGGGACGGCAGAACAAATCAGCAGTCCCACGGACAGCAGAACAAAGCAACAGTCCCATGGACAGCAGAGCAAAACAGCAGTCCCACGGACAGCAGGATGAGCTTCAAGGCCCGGAACTGAGCCTCAAGCCCCGGAACAGGGAGGCCCGTTAGACATGGCACGGCGCTACGACTGCACCGACGCGACCGACCGCACGTCAGGTCTGCGCGAAGCCGCATCCGCCGTCCGCCGCGGCGAGCTCGTCGTGCTGCCCACCGACACCGTCTACGGGATCGGTGCGGACGCGTTCAGCTCCGAGGCCGTCGGCGACCTCCTGGAGGCCAAGGGCCGCGGCCGCAATATGCCTTCGCCCGTCCTCGTCGGCTCCCCGAACACCCTGCACGGCCTGGTCACCGACTTCTCCGAGCAGGCCTGGGAACTCGTCGACGCCTTCTGGCCGGGTGCCCTGACCCTCGTCGCCCGGCACCAGCCGTCGCTGCAGTGGGACCTGGGGGAGACTCGCGGGACCGTCGCGGTACGGATGCCGCTGCACCCGGTGGCCATCGAGCTGCTGACCGACGTGGGTCCGATGGCCGTCTCCAGCGCCAACCTCACGGGACACCCCTCTCCGCAGGACTGTGACGCCGCCCAGGAGATGCTCGGTGACGCCGTCTCCGTCTACCTCGACGGCGGACCGACCCCTGCCGCCGTGCCGTCCTCGATCGTGGACGTCACGGGCAAGGTGCCGGTGCTGCTGCGTGCGGGCGCATTGAGCGCCGAGCAGCTGCGGGAGGTCGTACCCGACCTCGAGGTGGCCAATTGACAGTCCCTGAGGGGCGTGGCATAGCGGGGGGCAGCAGCAACGACACCTTCCGCATCCTCCACGTCAGCACCGGCAACGTCTGCCGCTCGCCGATCACCGAGCGGCTGACCCGGCATGCCCTGGCGCACCGCCTCGGCGACCCCCAGACCGGCGGCCTGATCGTGGAGAGCGCGGGCACCTGGGGCCACGAGGGCGCCCCGATGGAGGCGCACGCCGCGACCGTCCTCACCGATTTCGGCGCCGACCCGGCCGGCTTCACCGGCCGCGAGCTGCTCGACGAGCACGTCATCCGCGCCGACCTGGTCCTCACCGCGACCCGCGACCACCGCGCCCAGGTGATCTCCATGGGGCACTCGGCGGGCCTGCGCACCTTCACGCTGAAGGAGTTCACCCGGCTGGTCCGGGCCATCGATCTGGCGACGCTGCCGGAGCCGGAGCCCGCGGGCTCGGTCGTCGGCCGGGCGCGGGCCCTGGTCAGGGCGGCCGCGGCGCTGCGCGGCTGGCTGCTGGCGCCGAGCCCGGAGGCCGACGAGGTGTACGACCCGTACGGCGCGCCCATCACCTTCTTCCGCAGCATCGGCGACGAGATTCACCAGGCGCTCGACCCGGTTGTCACGGCGCTGACGGGGGTCAAGACGTAGCTCTGGGGTGGGCGGCGTACTGGGTGTGGGGGTATCGGCGATGAGTTTCACCAGGCGTTCGACCTGGTTGTCACGGCGCTGACGGGGGTCACGGCGAGGACCTGAGGGAGTCCCTTCGCGGGCGGCTGCACACACCGCGCGGGGCCGCCGTACCGGCCCTACATTGGGGTTGACGCCCGGTGCACTCCCCGCCGGTGGTGCGCCACTTCCTCAGGCCAGCCCGGAGCCAGCGATGCCGGTCAGCACGTCAGCCAGCCAGGGGGCGCAGCCCAGCGCCCGCGCCGAACACCTCCGGGAAGGCACCGCGCCCGCCGGAACCCGTACGCACTGGGGTCCGGACTTCGACGCGCTGCGCCGCCAGGACCCCGACCTCGCCGGGCTGCTGCTCGCCGAGCTGGAACGCCAGTCCGCGGGGCTGCAGCTCATCGCCGCGGAGAACTTCACCTCCCCCGCGGTCCTCGCGGCGCTGGGCTCACCGCTCGCCAACAAGTACGCCGAGGGCTATCCGGGCGCCCGCCACCACGGCGGGTGCGAGCTGGTCGACCTAGCGGAGCGGCTCGCCGCCGAGCGGGCCGCCACCCTCTTCGGCGCCCAGCACGCCAACGTCCAGCCGCACTCCGGCTCCTCGGCCGTCCTCGCCGCCTACGCCGCCCTGCTGCGGCCCGGCGACACCGTGCTGGCCATGGCCCTGCCCCAGGGCGGCCACCTCACCCACGGCTCCCCGGCGAACTTCTCCGGCCGCTGGTTCGACTTCGTCGGTTACGGAGTCCACCCGGATACCGGCCTGATCGACTACGACCGGGTCCGCCGCCTCGCCCGCAAGCACCACCCCAAGGCGATCGTCTGCGGCTCGATCTCCTACCCCCGGCATCCCGACTACGCGGCCTTCCGGGATATCGCCGACGACGTGGGCGCGTATCTGATCGCCGACGCCGCGCACCCGATCGGCCTGGTCGCAGGGGGAGCGGCGCCCAACCCCGTGCCGTACGCCGATGTGGTGTGCGCGACCACGCACAAGGTGCTGCGGGGTCCGCGCGGCGGGATGATCCTCTGCGGCGCCGACCTTGCCGACCGGATCGACCGGGCGGTCTTCCCCTTCACCCAGGGCGGCGCTCAGATGCACACCATCGCCGCCAAGGCCGTCGCCCTCGGTGAGGCCGCGACGCCCGCCTTCGCCGCGTACGCCCACCAGGTCGTGGCCAACGCGCAGGCGCTCGCCGAGGGGCTGGCCGCCGAAGGGCTCATGGTCACCACAGGCGGTACGGACACCCACCTGATCACCGCCGACGTGGCCCCGCTTGACCTCGACGGGCGTACGGCCCGGGGCCGCTGCGCCGCCGCCCGTATCGTCCTCGACACCTGCTGCCTGCCGCACGGCGCCGCCCCGCCCGCCCCGGCCACCGGGATCCGGCTGGGCAGCGCGGCGGTCACCACGCAGGGGATGGGCGAGCCCGAGATGTCGCGGATCGCGAAGGTGCTGGGGGCAGCGCTGCGGGACGACGCGGAGGCCCGGACCCAGGCCATGGAACTCGCCGCGGAGTTCCCGCCGTATCCCGCGGCGCATCCGGGGCAGGCGGTGAGCGCGTAGGGGGCGGCTGCAACTGTCCAGCAGTACTCGCCGCGGGATTCCCGCCGTATCCCGCCGCGTATCCCGCCGCGCATTCCGCCGCGCATCCGGGCCAGGCGGCGAGCGCATAGGGGACGCGGCTGAAACCATCCCGGCAGCGCGCGTGTCTTTCACCAATGAAGCTAGGGTGTGGGGCTGAGATGGTCGGCGATACTTCTGGGGCAGCCCGTGCGTGAATACCTGCTGACGCTGTGCGTCACGGCCGTGGTCACTTACCTGCTGACCGGACCCGTGCGGAAGTTCGCCATCACGATCGGGGCGATGCCGGAGATCCGGGCCCGTGACGTGCACCGCGAGCCGACCCCCCGGCTCGGCGGGATCGCGATGTTCGGCGGCCTGTGCGCGGGCCTGCTGGTGGCGGCCCACCTCCCCAACGTCGGCAAGGTCTTCGAGCTGTCCAACGAGCCGCGCGCGCTGCTCTCCGGCGCCGCGCTGATCTGGCTGCTCGGGGTGCTCGACGACAAGTGGGGCGTGGACGCCCTGGTCAAGCTCGGCGGCCAGATGATCGCCGCGGGCGTCATGGTCATGCAGGGCCTGACGATCCTGTGGATCCCGGTGCCGGGTGTGGGATCCGTCGCACTGACGTCGATGCAGGGCACGCTGCTCACGGTCGCCCTCGTCGTGATCACCATCAACGCCGTCAACTTCGTGGACGGACTGGACGGACTGGCCTCCGGCATGGTCTGCATCGCCGCCGCGGCGTTCTTCATGTACGCCTACCGGATGTGGTTCGGCTACGGCCTCGAGGCAGCCGCGCCCGCGACCCTCTTCGCCGCGATCCTCATGGGCATGTGCCTGGGCTTCCTGCCGCACAACATGCACCCGGCGCGGATCTTCATGGGCGACTCCGGCTCCATGCTGATCGGCCTCGTCCTCGCGGCAGGTGCGATCTCCATCACGGGCCAGGTGGACCCGGACGCGCTGAAGCTCTTCGCCGGTTCCGAGCGGGCGGCGGTGCACGAGACGGTGCCGGTCTACATCCCGCTGCTGCTGCCGCTGTCCGTGCTGATGGTCCCGGTCGTGGACCTGGTGCTGGCGATCGTCCGCCGTACGTGGAAGGGCCAGTCGCCGTTCGTCGCGGACCGCGGCCATCTCCACCACCGCCTGCTGGAGATCGGCCACTCCCACAGCCGCGCGGTCCTGATCATGTACTTCTGGTCGGCGCTGATCGCCTTCGGTGCGGTCGGCTACTCGGTCAACGGGGCCAGCGTCTGGATCGTTCTGGCGATCGTCGCGCTGAGCGCGGTGGGACTGGTGTTGCTGCTGATGCCGCGCTTCACCCCGCGCGCCCCGCGCTGGGCGGAGTCCTTCATCCCACCGCGCTACCGGCGCGGCGGGCGCCCCGCGGTAGCGGCCCCTGACCTTCCGGTGGTGGGCGTGACCGCGGCCGCCACTCCGAGTGAGAACGGCGATGGCCGTGACGACCGTACGCGGGTCCCGGCGGGCGCCACCGCGATCGGCGGCCGGTCGCGCACCTGGTAACAGCACAGCACCTCGTAGCACCTCGCAACACCTCGTAGCACCCCGGCTGCACCCGTCGGCATCCGACCCCGCCCGGAACTCAAAGCGGACATAAGCCCCATACTGGGCAGACGAATTGGTGTCAGCTCATCGGTGCAGGGCTTAGCTCGTCTGTGTGATGGGCAGCACACAGGCTAGGTAAAGACCTCATCAAATAGTTTGTGATACCGTTCACGAAACCCGGTGCTAACGCCGAAGGACCGTAGTGCGACGGCTCTTTGGTTACGAGGTGTGACCTCGACCGGGCCCTACGCTCGTCCATGACGACACTCGCCCCAACCCCCAGCGGAGTTGCCGCCATGCAGTCAAACGACGCCCGGATGTTCCTTCACACCGCCGTGCCCACGGCCGCCGCCGGCGTGATCGCCGTCGTTGCCGGTGCCGTGCTCGCCGGTGGAAAGGGGGCGCTCGGTGCGGCATTCGGCACACTGCTGGTGATCCTTTTCATGGGGCTCGGCCTCATCGTGCTGCAGCGCACCGCACGTTCGCTGCCCCATCTGTTCCAGGCGATGGGCCTGATGCTCTATACGACGCAGCTGCTGGCACTCGCCATCGTGCTGGCGGTGTTCAAGGACACAACTCTGTTCAGCGTCAAAGCCTTCGGGTTCGCGCTGCTCGCGACGACCCTCATCTGGGTCGCGGCGCAGGCCCGCGCGCACATGAAGGCCAAGATCCTTTACGTCGAGCCGGAGTCCACCGAGGAGCGCAAGCCCGAGCCCACGGGGTCGGCGGCGTGACAGGTGGGGCCGGTATAAGCATGCGATCGAGGTCCTGCTATCGTCCGGTGCCAACTGCGGCATCGCGGGCGCAGGCGGCTGAGTTTCCCGGTTCCACGGGACGGAACCGGCAGCCCATGCAGCTGATGCCAGCGCTCGGCTCAACCAGCCGCCCCCATATTCGTAAGACCAGTCCAGTGCCGACACGCGGCTGTGTGCCGCGCCGACACATCGAGGTTGCCGTACCCATGCGCCACGCTGAAGGAGCTCTCGGTGAGTGCTGACCAGACGACGCTCGCCTTCGAGACCGATTGCCACATCTTCGATGGGTGCGGCTTCGATGAAGTGGCCCCTGGGCTGCACTCCTTTGTCTTCCAGCCGCTCTTCACCGTCGGCGGCTACGACTTCAACAAGCCGATGCTGCTCGCCTTCCTGGGGTCGCTCATCATCGTCGGCTTCTTCTGGGCGGCGTTCAGCAAGCCGAAGATCGTGCCGGGGAAGCTCCAGATGGTGGCCGAGGCGGGCTACGACTTCGTCCGCCGCGGCATCGTCTACGAGACGCTCGGCAAGCGTGAGGGCGACAAGTACGTCCCGCTCATGGTCTCGCTGTTCTTCTTCGTGTGGATCATGAACCTCTGGTCCATCATCCCGGTCGCCGCGTTCCCGGTGACGTCGATCATCGCTTTCCCGGTGGGGTTGGCCGCGATCGTGTACGTGCTGTGGGTCTTCCTGACCTTCAAGAAGCACGGATTCGTCGGCGCCTTCAAGAACTTCACCGGCTACGACAAGTCACTCGGCGCTGTACTGCCGCTCTCCGCGACCATCGAGCTCTTCTCCAACCTGCTGGTGCGGCCGTTCACCCACGCGGTGCGGCTCTTCGCGAACATGTTTGCCGGTCACACCCTGCTGCTGCTGTTCACCATCGCCAGCTGGTACCTGCTCAACGGCATCGGCGTCGCCTACGCGGGTGTGTCGTTCGCAATGGTCATCGTGATGACCATCTTCGAGCTGTTCATCCAGGCCGTGCAGGCGTACGTCTTCGTCCTGCTGGCCACCTCGTACGTCCAGGGTGCTCTCGCCGAGCACCACTGAGCCTCACCTCCCAGACCAACAGACGTCCGGTGGCCAACCCCCACCGGTCAGTGAAAGAGAAGGAAGAACCGGCATGTCTGCTGCGCTCCAGACCCTCGCCCAGGGCGTCGAAATCAAGGGCAACCTCGGTGCGATCGGCTACGGTCTCGCCGCGATCGGCCCCGGCGTCGGCATCGGCATCATCTTCGGCAACGGCACCCAGGCCCTGGCCCGCCAGCCCGAGGCGGCCGGCCTGATCCGCGCCAACCAGATCCTCGGTTTCGCGTTCTGTGAGGCGCTGGCCCTGATCGGCCTCGTCATGCCGTTCGTCTACCCGAGCGCCTGATCTCGGTAAGACCAACCCTTTTCGACGGAAGGCACTGATGTGAACGCCCTGGTACAGCTGGCGCAGGAGGCCGAGGGGGAGAACCCCCTCATCCCGCCGATCCCAGAGCTCGTCATCGGCCTGATCGCGTTCGCCATCGTCTTCGGCTTCCTCGCCAAGAAGCTGCTCCCGAACATCAACAAGGTTCTGGAGCAGCGCCGCGAGGCCATCGAGGGCGGGATCGAGAAGGCCGAGGCGGCGCAGACCGAGGCCCAGGACGTGCTCGAGCAGTACAAGGCTCAGCTCGCCGAGGCCCGGCACGAGGCCGCCCGCCTGCGCCAGGAGGCGCAGGAGCAGGGAGCCGCGCTCATCGCCGAGATGCGTGCGGAGGGCCAGCGGCAGCGTGAGGAGATCATCGCCGCCGGCCACACCCAGATCGAGGCCGACCGCAAGCAGGCCGCTGCGGCGCTGCGCCAGGACGTGGGCAAGCTCGCCACCGACCTGGCCGGCAAGCTCGTCGGCGAGTCCCTCGAGGACCACGCCCGGCAGAGCCGCACCATCGACCGCTTCCTCGACGAGCTCGAGGAGAAGGCACAGTCGACTGGGGCCGCCCGATGAATGGAGCGAGCCGCGAGGCACTGGCCTCCGCGCGCGAGCGGTTCGACGCGCTGACGGACAACACGTCCGTCGACGTGGGCGTTGCCGCCGGGGAGCTGGCCGCCGTCACGGGGCTGCTCGACCGCGAGGTGTCGCTGCGACGGGTCCTCACCGACCCGGCGCAGGCCGGCGAGGCCAAGGCCGAGCTGGCCGCGCGCCTGCTCGGCAGCCAGGTCGGCGGCGAGACCGTCGACCTGGTCTCCGGCATGGTCCGCTCCCGCTGGTCGCGGTCCCGCGACCTGGTGGACGCGCTCGAGGAGCTGGCGAGCACCGCAGAGCTCGTCGCGGCGCAGCGCGCCGACGCGCTCGACGACGTGGAGGACGAGCTGTTCCGGTTCAACCGGATCGTCTCTTCGTCCCCCGAGCTGCGCTCCGCGCTCACCGACCGGGTCGCCACCGCCTCGGCCAAGGCCGAGCTGCTGCGCAGCCTGATGGGCGGCCGGGCGCACCCGGTCACCGTGCGGCTCGTCGTGCGTCTTGTGACACAGCCGCGTGGTCGTAGCCTGGAGGGAGGGCTCGAAGCCCTGTCCAAGCTGGCCGCGGAGCGCCGGGACCGGATGGTCGCGGTCGTCACCTCGGCGGTGCCGCTCAGTGACCAGCAGAAGCAGCGCCTCGGTGCTGCGCTGTCGGCGCTGTACGGCCGGGAGATGCATCTGAACCTCGACGTGGACCCCGAGGTCCTCGGCGGGATCCAGGTCCGCATCGGCGACGAGGTCATCAGCGGCACCATCGCCGACCGCCTCGAAGAGGTGTCCCGGCGGATGGCCGGCTGACCGGCCACCAACTCAACAAGCAGGTAGACGGCCCGAGTTGGGCCGTACGCAGAGTCTTCTGGGGTCGCCCCCCAGACCCCTAGAAAACTTCGGGCCCAACAAGGAGAGCAGGGAACCCAGATGGCGGAGCTCACGATCCGGCCGGAGGAGATCCGGGACGCGCTGGAGAACTTTGTCCAGTCGTACAAGCCGGACGCGGCCTCGCGCGAGGAGGTCGGTACGGTCAGCGTTGCCGGCGACGGCATCGCGAAGGTCGAGGGTCTTCCCTCGGCCATGGCGAACGAGCTGCTGAAGTTCGAGGACGGCACCCTCGGCCTCGCCCTCAACCTCGAGGAGCGCGAGATCGGTGCGATCGTCCTCGGCGAGTTCAGCGGCATCGAGGAGGGCCAGCCGGTGTCCCGCACCGGTGAGGTCCTGTCCGTCGCCGTCGGCGAGGGATACCTGGGCCGGGTCGTCGACCCGCTGGGCAACCCGATCGACGGTCTCGGCGAGATCGCGACCGAGGACCGCCGCGCCCTCGAGCTGCAGGCCCCGGGCGTCATGGCCCGTAAGTCCGTGCACGAGCCGATGGAGACCGGCCTCAAGGCCGTCGACGCGATGACGCCGATCGGCCGCGGCCAGCGCCAGCTGATCATCGGTGACCGCCAGACCGGCAAGACCGCCCTGGCCGTCGACACGATCATCAACCAGCGCGACAACTGGCGTTCCGGCGACCCGGCGAAGCAGGTCCGCTGCATCTACGTCGCCATCGGCCAGAAGGGCTCCACCATCGCGTCCGTGCGCGGCGCCCTGGAGGAGGCCGGCGCCCTGGAGTACACGACGATCGTCGCGGCTCCGGCGTCCGACCCGGCCGGCTTCAAGTACCTCGCCCCGTACACCGGCTCGGCCATCGGTCAGCACTGGATGTACCAGGGCAAGCACGTACTGATCATCTTCGACGACCTGTCGAAGCAGGCCGACGCCTACCGCGCCGTGTCCCTGCTGCTGCGCCGCCCGCCGGGCCGTGAGGCCTACCCGGGTGACGTCTTCTACCTGCACTCCCGCCTGCTGGAGCGCTGCGCCAAGCTCTCCGACGACATGGGCAAGGGCTCGATGACCGGTCTGCCGATCGTCGAGACCAAGGCGAACGACGTCTCGGCGTTCATCCCGACCAACGTCATCTCCATCACCGACGGCCAGTGCTTCCTGGAGTCCGACCTGTTCAACGCGGGCCAGCGCCCGGCGCTGAACGTCGGTATCTCGGTCTCCCGCGTCGGTGGCTCCGCCCAGCACAAGGCCATGCGGCAGGTCTCCGGCCGGCTCCGCGTGGACCTCGCCCAGTACCGCGAGCTCGAGGCGTTCGCCGCCTTCGGCTCCGACCTGGACGCGGCCTCCAAGGCGGCCCTGGAGCGCGGCAAGCGCATGGTCGAGCTGCTGAAGCAGGGCCAGTACGCGCCGTACGCGACCGAGGACCAGGTCGTCTCCATCTGGGCCGGCACCACCGGCAAGATGGACGACGTGCCGGTCGAGGACATCCGCCGCTTCGAGCGCGAGCTGCTGGACTACCTGCACCGGGAGCACAAGGGCCTGATGACGTCCATCCGCGAGGGCGGAAAGATGTCGGACGACACGCTCCAGGCGATCGCCGACGCCATCGCCTCCTTCAAGCAGCAGTTCGAGACCTCGGACGGCAAGCTGCTGGGTGAGGACTGAGATATGGGCGCTCAGCTTCGGGTCTACAAGCGCCGTATCAAGTCCGTCACCGCCACCAAGAAGATCACCAAGGCGATGGAGATGATCGCCGCTTCGCGGATCGTCAAGGCGCAGCGCAAGGTCGCGGCCTCGACGCCGTACGCGAGCGAGCTCACCCGCGCGGTGACCGCGGTGGCGACCGGCTCCGACACCAAGCACCCGCTGACCACTGAGGCGGACAGCCCGACGCGGGCCGCGGTGCTGCTCGTCACGAGCGACCGCGGTCTGGCCGGCGGCTACTCCTCCAACGCCATCAAGGCGGCCGAGCGGCTCATCGAGAAGCTCACCGCCGAGGGCAAGGAGGTCCTCACCTACATCGTCGGACGCAAGGGTGTCGCGTACTACAGCTTCCGCGGCCGCAAGGTCGAGGAGTCGTGGACGGGCTTCACCGACAACCCGTCGTACGGGGACGCCAAGCGCGTCGCCGCCCCGCTCATCGAGGCCGTCACCCAGGAGACGGCCGAGGGCGGAGTCGACGAGTTGCACATCGTCTTCACCGAGTTCGTTTCGATGATGACGCAAGAACCGGTCGACCGGCGGCTGCTCCCGCTCAGCCTCGAGTCGGGCGAGGCGGCCGAGGAGACGGAGAAGAAGGACGAGATCCTTCCGCTCTACGACTTCGAGCCCTCCTCCGAGGACGTCCTCGACGCTCTGCTGCCCCGGTACGTCGAAAGCCGGATCTACAACGCTCTGCTGCAGTCGGCCGCCTCCGAGCACGCCGCCCGCCGCCGTGCGATGAAGTCGGCGACCGACAACGCCGAGGAGCTCATCAAGTCGCTCACGCGGCTTGCCAACGCGGCCCGCCAGGCCGACATCACCCAGGAAATCAGCGAGATCGTCGGTGGCGCCAGCGCCCTGGCCGACGCGACCGCGGGGAGTGACTGAGAACTATGACCACCACTGTTGAGCCGACCGCTCCTGCCGGCGTGGCCGCTGGCCGCGTCGCGCGGGTCATCGGCCCGGTCGTCGACGTGGAGTTCCCCGTCGACGCGATGCCGGAGATCTACAACGCACTGACCGTCGAGGTCGCGGACCCCGCCGAGGAGGGCAGGAGGAAGATCCTGACCCTCGAGGTCGCCCAGCACCTGGGCGAGGGTCTGGTCCGCGCGATCTCGATGCAGCCCACCGACGGCCTGGTCCGCCAGGCCCCGGTGACCGACACCGGCAAGGGCATCACCGTGCCGGTCGGCGACTTCACCAAGGGCAAGGTGTTCAACACCCTCGGTGAGGTGCTGAACGTCCCCGAGGAGAACGGCAAGGAGACCGAGCGCTGGACGATCCACCGCAAGGCCCCCGCCTTCGACCAGCTCGAGTCCAAGACCGAGATGTTCGAGACCGGCCTGAAGGTCGTCGACCTGCTGACCCCGTACGTCAAGGGCGGCAAGATCGGTCTGTTCGGTGGTGCGGGCGTCGGCAAGACCGTCCTCATCCAGGAAATGATCATGCGTGTCGCCAACCTCCACGAGGGCGTCTCCGTCTTCGCGGGCGTCGGCGAGCGGACGCGTGAGGGCAACGACCTCATCCACGAGATGGAGGAGTCGGGCGTCCTGGACAAGACCGCGCTGGTCTTCGGTCAGATGGACGAGCCCCCGGGCACCCGTCTTCGCGTCGCCCTGGCCGGTCTGACCATGGCGGAGTACTTCCGCGATGTGCAGAAGCAGGACGTGCTGTTCTTCATCGACAACATCTTCCGCTTCACCCAGGCCGGTTCCGAGGTGTCCACCCTGCTCGGCCGTATGCCGTCCGCGGTGGGTTACCAGCCGAACCTCGCGGACGAGATGGGCCTCCTCCAGGAGCGCATCACCTCCACCCGCGGCCACTCGATCACCTCGATGCAGGCGATCTACGTGCCGGCGGACGACCTGACCGACCCGGCCCCGGCGACCACCTTCGCGCACCTCGACGCGACGACGGTGCTCTCCCGGCCGATCTCGGAGAAGGGCATCTACCCGGCGGTGGACCCGCTGGACTCGACGTCCCGCATCCTGGACCCGCGCTACATCTCGCAGGAGCACTACGAGACCGCCTCGCGCGTCAAGGGGATCCTGCAGAAGTACAAGGACCTCCAGGACATCATCGCGATTCTCGGTATCGACGAGCTCGGCGAGGAGGACAAGCTGGTCGTCCACCGCGCCCGCCGCGTCGAGCGCTTCCTGTCGCAGAACACTCACGCGGCGAAGCAGTTCACCGGTGTGGACGGCTCGGACGTCCCGCTGGACGAGTCCGTCGCGGCGTTCAACGCGATCTGCGACGGCGAGTACGACCACTTCCCCGAGCAGGCCTTCTTCATGTGCGGTGGTCTCGACGACCTCAAGAAGAACGCCAAGGAGCTGGGCGTCTCCTGAGCCCCTGCGCTCAGCGGTCAGGGGCGGGCCCCGCCCCGTCCCTGACCGCCACGCCCGTTATTCTTGACACCCCAGTCTTTTTCTGGACACCTGCCACGGCAGGTGGAGACCCGAGGAGCCACGTTGGCTGCTGAGCTGCACGTCGAGCTGGTCGCCGCGGACCGCAGTGTCTGGTCCGGCGAGGCCACCCTGGTCGTCGCGCGCACCACATCGGGTGACATCGGCGTTATGCCCGGCCACCAGCCGCTGCTCGGTGTGCTGGAGCCCGGCCCGGTCACCATCCGTACGAGTGACGGCGGCACCGTCGTCGCCGCGGTGCACGGAGGCTTCATCTCGTTCTCCGAGAACAAGCTCTCGCTGCTCGCCGAGATCGCGGAGCTGGCGGAGGAGATCGATGTGGCCCGTGTCGAGCGAGCCCTGGAGCAGGCGAAGTCCGAGGCCGACGCCGCCGCGGAGCGGCGCGCGGAGGTCCGGCTGGCCGCAGCGGCGGCGGGCGCCCGCTGAGCCGTTAGGCGTCGTTCCCCCAGCTGCCGCTGGGAGGTGCCCCGCACTCAGCCGCGGACTGCTCTGGGACTCACCAGAGCAGTCCGCGGCTGAGGCAGATCAAGAGGTCATACTGGTCCGGTACATGAGGCGAGGAGGTCGGTGAAGATGTTCCTCGCACTGCTGGTGAGCTGCGTGGTCATCGCGCTGGTGCTGCTGGGTCTTTTCGTGTTCGGCCTGCGGCGCAGGCTGATCCAGCGGTCCGGCGGCACGTTCGACTGCAGCCTGCGCTGGAACGTGCACGTCCCCGCGGACACCGACCCCGGACCATCGGCCCCGGAGCCCAGCGGCAAAGGCTGGGTGTATGGGGTCGCGCGCTATAACGGTGACCGGATCGAATGGTTCCGGGTGTTCTCGTACGCCCCGCGCCCGCGCCGCGTACTGGAGCGCTCCTCGATCGAGGTGCTGTCCCGCAGGGCTCCGCAGGGCGAGGAGGAGCTGGCGCTGCTCTCCGACGCGATCATCCTCGGGTGTCTGCACCGCGGCACGCGTCTCGAGCTCGCGATGAGCGAGGACGCGCTGACGGGATTCCTGGCCTGGCTGGAGGCGGCTCCGCCAGGCCAGCGCGTTAATGTGGCTTGAGACTTCTTGCGTCTTCTTGCGTCTTCTTGAGACTTCGTGGAGAGACCGGGGAGGCGGGGGCGACACCGCCTCCCCGGCCGGTTCATACGGCTATCTCAGACCGCTGTCGATCGCGGCCGCGAGTTCGCCGTTCGTGGTGTCACCGCTGAATTCCCAGAAGAACGCGCCCTTGAGCCCCTGGTTCTTCACGTAGGTCATCTTCCCGTTGATCGTCGACGGGGTGTCGTAGCTCCACCACTGGCTGCCGCAGTGGGCGTACGCCGTGCCCGCGACGGTTCCGTTCGCCGGGCACCTGGTCTTGAGGACCTTGTAGTCCTCGATGCCCTGCTCGTACGTGCCGGGGGCGGGGCCTGTGGCCGAGCCGCCGGGCGCGCTCTGCGTCACGCCGGTCCAGCCGCGCCCGTAGAAGCCGATGCCGAGGTTCAGCTTGCTCGCGGCGATCCCCTTGGACTTGAGCTTCTGGATGGCGGCGTCCGAGTTGAAGCCCTGCTGCGGGATGCCGCTGTAGGAGGTGAGCGGCGAGTGCGGGGCGGTCGGGCCGTCCGCGTCCCAGGCGCCGAAGAAGTCGTACGTCATCACGTTGTACCAGTTGACGTACTGTGCGGCGCCCGCGTAGTCGGCCGCGTCGATCTTGCCGCCGGAGGAGGCGTCCGCGGTGATGGCCGCGGTGACCAGGTTGTTGCTGCCGAACTTGGCCCGCATGGCCTGCATCATGTTCTTGAAGGCGGCCGCGCCGCTGGTGTCGCAGCTGAGCCCGCAGGCGTTGGGGTACTCCCAGTCGAGGTCGATGCCGTCGAAGACGTCGGCCCAGCGCGGGTCCTCGACGAGGTCGTAGCAGGACTGGGCGAAGGCGGTCGGGTTCTGCACGGCCTGGGGGAAGCCGCCGGACCAGGTCCAGCCGCCGAAGGACCACAGCACCTTGATGTTCGGGTACATCTTCTTCAGCTTGCGCAGCTGGTTGAAGTTGCCGCGGAGCGGCTGGTCCCAGGTGTCGGCGACGCCGTCGACGCTCTGGTCCGCGGTGTAGGCCTTCTCGTAGTCGGGGTAGGCCTCGCCGATCGTGCACTTGCCGCCCTGGACGTTGCCGAAGGCGTAGTTGATGTGCGTGATCTTGGACGCGGTGCCGCTGGTGACCAGGTTCTTGACGTGGTAGTTGCGGTCGTAGACGCCCCACTCGGTGAAGTAGCCGAGCTTGACCTTGGTGCCCGGGTCACCGGGGTCACCAGGATCGCCGGGGTCTCCCGGATCACCTGGGTCTCCCGGGTCTCCGGGGTCGCCGGGGTCGGAGCCGCCGTCGCACGACCCGCCGTTGATCCGGCAGTTGCCCGGGCTGCCGCCGCCCGTGCCGTTGAAGCCGAAGCTGACGCTGGCGCCGGGGGCGAGGCTGCCGTTCCAGCTCTTGTTCTTGGCCGTCCAGTGGGTGCCCGAGTGGGTCACGTCCGCGTCCCAGGCGGAGGTGACGGAGGTGCCCGAGGGGAAGTCCCACTCGACGGTCCAGCTGTTGATGGCCGTGGTCCCGGTGTTCTTCACCGTCCACTTGCCTTCGAAGCCGGTGCCCCAGTCCTGGACCTTGGTGTAGGTGGCGGTCGGCCCGGCCGCGTGTGCGGGGGTTGCCAGGCCGACGAGGGTGGCGAGCGGAAGGAGCAGCGCGGTGAGGACCGCGGCCGCTCTGGATGCGGTGCGTCTGGGACGTCTGAGACGTTTGTTGGGTAGGGAGGTTCCTGTGCTCAAGGGGTGCTCCTCGAGTGATTCCGGACCAACAGGGATCGGTTGTGTCCTTTGAGAAACCTGCGTCGCCCGGTGAGCACCCAAGGACATGGGGACGGAACGCTCACCGCAGTGAGGGGAGCGTAAAGTGGTCTGGACCAACGGTCAATAGGTCTGGACCAAAGCTCAGATGTCCAACTCTTGTGCTAGAACTGCCGCTTGGACCCGGCTGCGCAGCTTCAGCTTGCCCAGGAGCCTGCTGACGTGCGTCTTCACGGTGGCCTCCGCCATGGTGAGGCGGCCCGCGATCTCGGCGTTCGACAGGCCCTCGCCGAGGCAGCCGAGGACCTCGCGCTCGCGGCGGGTGAGAACGTCCAGCACCGACGGATCGCAGTTCGGGGACTTTACGGGCCGGGTCGCGGCGAATTCGGCGATCAGTCGGCGCGTCACGGCGGGGGCGATCAGCCCGTCCCCGCGCGCCACCGTCCGTACCGCCTCGACCAGGCCCGCGGCGTCGCTGTCCTTCAGCAGGAAGCCGGCCGCACCGGCGCGCAGCGCGCCGAAGACGTACTCGTCCAGGTCGAAGGTGGTCAGGACCAGGACGTCCGCCAGGCCCTCAGCGACGATCTGACGGGTGGCCGAAACCCCGTCGAGCCGGGGCATCTGAACGTCCATCAGGACCAGATCGGGGCACAGTTGGCGGGCGAGACCTACCGCCTCCTCGCCGTCCCCGGCCTCCCCGGCGACCTCAATGCCGTCGGCGGAACGCAGGATCAGCACGAGCCCGGCCCGTACCGCGCTCTGATCCTCGGCGATGACGACCCGGATGCTCATGCGCTGTGTCTTCCCGGGCTGTTCCCCACTGAGCTGTCTCCTCCCGTGTTGATGACTTGCTCTTCGGCGATGACGACCCGGATGCTCATGCCCTGTGTCCCTCCGCACTCTTGTCCTCGACAGGCAGCACCGCCCGTACCTGCCATACCTTCGCCCGCCCGTCCCCTGGCACGGCGACCGGGCCCGCCTCGAACTCGCCGCCGAGCAGCGCGACGCGCTCGCGCATGCCGACGAGCCCGGCGCCGGAGCCCGGGGCGCGCGGGCCGGGGCGGTCGCCGTACGGGCTGGTGACGCGGACGGTGAGCGGTCCGTGGGTGCTTGTGCCGTCGTGGATGCTTGTGCCGTCGGGGGCGGCGGAGTCGTGGCCGA
Source organism: Streptomyces sp. 8N616 (assembly GCF_052246385.1). Taxonomy (NCBI): domain Bacteria; kingdom Bacillati; phylum Actinomycetota; class Actinomycetes; order Kitasatosporales; family Streptomycetaceae; genus Streptomyces; species Streptomyces sp. 8N616. Next base: position 145,811 of record NZ_JBQQBY010000016.1, read on the forward strand.
TCCGCACCAGGACTTCGCCGGCGGTGGCGTGCTTGAGCGCGTTCGTCACGGCTTCCTGCGCGATCCGGTAGGCGGCGAGCTCGACGGGCGCCGGGAGCGCGGGCGCACCGGTGGCCCGGCCGTCGCGCAGGGCGAACGACAGCCCGCTCGCAGCGCCGTTCGTACGAGCCTGGGCGATCAGCGCGTCGAGGCCGTCGAGCCTCGGGGCGGCCGCGGGCTCGCCGTCCGCGCCCGCGTCCCGCAGCAGCCCGATCAGGCGGCGCATTTCGGCCAGACCCTGCACGCTGTTCTCGCGGATCACGGCGAGTGCCTCGCTCGTCGCCTTCGGGTCGGCGATCGACTGGGCGGCGGTGGAGTGGATGGCGATGGCGGAGAGGTGGTTGGCCACCATGTCGTGCAGCTCGCGCGCCATCCGGGCACGCTCCGCCGTCACCGCCTGGCTGCGGTCCATCTCGGCGAGCAGCGCGGTCTGTTCGGCCCGCAGCCGCTCCGCCTCCGCGGCCTCGCGGTGCTCGCGGATGGCCAGGCCGCTCCAGGCAGGGGCGACCGAGATCAGCGCGCTGACGACGCCGATCATCAGCGCGTCGGGCGTCCGGTAGGTGGCGAGCGCCCAGATCGTGAGCCCGATGGTGATCACCGTGGCGACCGGGATGATCCGGCGGGACATCCGCTGGTACCCGTAGAGCACCGCCGCGTAGATCACGTCCGTGAACATCAGCACGGTCGCGATCAGCGAGCCGATCAGCTGGTCGGCGAGGAGCGCACCGCTGGCCAGGAAGAGCCCCCACGGCTGGCCGTTCCTGCGCATCAGCACGGCGCAGCACATCAGCGCGAGCGGGATGAGCGGATACGCGCCGGGGTCCTGGCCCCGCGGGATGTTCGTCTGGATGCCCAGCGCCCAGAGGACGAGGCCGCCGGCCAGCCCGGCGAGGGCGATCAGCACGTCGTCCCGGTGCGGGCGCCCGGGCGGGGCGAACGGTCTCGCGGTCACGGATCCATCAAACACGGCCGGGAGGGCCGTACGCCTCCGCGTCCAGGCCGATAGCCGGTGCGGCGCCGGTACATCGAAGGATGCAGTCCGAGATCGTCGCGCATGACGAGGTCACGGGCCGGACCGGCCAGGACGCTGGAAGGGTCCACCCCCCGCCGCGAAGACCACGAGACCGCGAGACCGCGAGACCGCGAGACCGCGAGACCGCGAACCACGAAGAGGAGATTCCTGTGATCGTCACGCTGATCATCGCCTGCGAGGTCGGCTTCTGGGTGCTGCTGGCCGCAGGCCTGAGCATGCGCTATCTGGCCGGGAAGCCGCGCGCAGGCGTCGCCGTGCTCCTGCTGGAGCCACTGCTGGAGCTCGTCCTGCTGGTGGCGACGGCGATCGATCTGAAGCACGGCGCGGAGCCGGACTGGAAGCACGGGCTCGCCGCGGTGTACATCGGCTTCTCGTGCGCCATGGGCCACTACATGATCACGTGGGCGGACGCACGGTTCGCGCACCGCTTCGCCGACGGACCGCCGCCGGTCAAGCCGCCCAAGTACGGGACGGCGCGCACCGTCCACGAGTGGAAGACGGCGGCGCGCTGGATCCTCGCCGCCGCCATCGCCATAGCCCTGCTCCAGGGTGCCGTCTGGTACGTCGACGACCCGGCGCAGTCCGGGTCCCTGCGCACCTGGCAGGTCCGGATGCTGTTCGTGGCCGGCATCAACCTCGTGATCGCGCTGAGCTACACGGTCTGGCCGAAACAGGCCCCTGCCGGGGCTCCCGCCGAGCAGGAGCGGACCGGATCCCTGACCAAGTCCTCCTCGTATTGATCACGAGCGTTGCTCACAGACGCGGGCCTTGATCATGACGAAGAAAGATCTCCGGTGTGGTCGCGGGCTCAGCGATTCTCGCCAGGCACCCAGAGAATGTCCCCGCGCTCCTTGTTCGCCGTCCTCGCCAGAATGAACAGCAGGTCGGACAGCCGGTTCAGGTAGGTCGCGGTCAGCGGGTTCATGATGTCGGCGTGCTTTTCGAGCGCCGCCCACGTGGACCGCTCCGCCCGCCTGACCACCGTGCACGCCTGGTGCAGCAGCGCTGCCCCGGGCGTGCCGCCCGGGAGGATGAAGCTGCGCAGCTTCTCCAGGCCCTCGAGGAAGCGGTCGCAGTCCGCCTCCAGCTTGTCGATGTACGACTGCTCGACGCGCAGTGGCGGGTACTCCGGCTCCTCCACCACCGGGGTCGCGAGATCCGCACCCACGTCGAACAGGTCGTTCTGCACCCGGACCAGTACCTTGACGACGTCCTCGGGCAGCTGTCCCAGCGCGATGGCCACACCGATCGCGGCATTCGCCTCGTTCGCGTCGGCGTAGGCCGCGATCCGCGAGTCGGTCTTGAGCGTGCGGCTCATGTCGCCGAGGGCGGTCGTGCCGTCGTCCCCGGTCCGTGTGTAGATTCGCGTCAGATTGACCATGCCTCCGAGCCTAGCTAGGCCCCGGCCTTCCGGAAGAACCGTGTGCCGGCGGTCACGGAGACGGCGCCGAGCGCCCTGGCACGCTGACCGGTTGCCGACCGGCGATCAGCGCTCGGTCAATCCCGATTTCACTCGATCGAGCGGCATGCCGGAGGTTTGCCTTTGACGGGGAGGCGGGCGCAGAGGGATGCGGTCAGCGCGCCGTTGCGGCCGCGGCCTTCCGCGCCATCCTGGACGGGCTCGCCGAGGTCGAGGAGCTGCTGGAGGAGCTGTCGAGGAGCTGCTGAGCGAAAAGGGGCTCAACTACGCACTCCGGTCAGCTGAATGGCCCGACGAGTGTGATGTCCGTCTGATGAGACGTGACGCGCATCTCTTCCCCGGCATCCCGGGCCTCACGGGCGCTAAGGTCCCGCGGAGAGCCTGATAGCGAACAGCGCATAAAGGGGACAGCAGTGGCCAGGAAGCTCGCCGTCATCGGTGCCGGACTCATGGGGGCCGGTATCGCTCAGGTCTCGGCCCAGGCGGGCTGGGACGTCGTCCTGCGCGATGTCACCGACGAGGCCCTGGCCCGCGGCACCGACGGCATCAAGGCCTCCTACGACAAGTTCGTGTCGAAGGGGAAGCTCGAGGCCGCCGAGGCCGAAGCCGCCCTGGCCCGTATCACCGCGACCACTGACCTCGACGCCGTCGCCGACGCCGACATCGTCGTCGAGGCCGTCTTCGAGAAGATCGACGTCAAACAGGAGATCTTCCGCAGCCTCGACAAGCTGGTGAAGGAAGAGGCCGTCCTCGCCTCCAACACCTCCGCCATCCCGATCACCAAGATCGCGGCGGTGACGAGCCGCCCCGAGAAGGTGGTCGGCACCCACTTCTTCTCGCCGGTCCCGATGATGCAGCTGTGTGAGCTCGTACGGGGCCTCAAGACCAGCGACGAAACCCTCGCCGCGGCGCGCGAGTTCGCCGAGAGCGTCGGCAAGACGTGCATCGTCGTCAACCGCGACGTGGCGGGCTTCGTCACCACCCGCCTCATCTCGGCGCTCGTCGTCGAGGCCGTGAAGCTGTACGAGTCGGGCGTGGCCTCCGCCGAGGACATCGACATCGCCTGCAAGCTGGGCTTCGGCCACGCCATGGGCCCGCTCGCGACGGCCGACCTGACCGGTCTGGACATCCTGATGCACGCCACCGGCAACATCTACGCGGAGACGCAGGACGAGAAGTTCGCGCCGCCGGAGCTGATGCGCCGGATGGTGGACGCGGGTGACATCGGCCGGAAGAGCGGGCAGGGGTTCTACAAGCACTGACCGGCCCGTCAACCCAAGGGGTAACCCTGAAGGGTGAATTCGGTATCGGTTCGCTTACGGGCGGCAACTTTGCCGCGTGAGAGGCAGTCAGTTCTATAGATGTTGACCACGTAACGCACCACTTTCCCGGGGAGCGCATATGCACATCAGGGGCGACCACGCCGAACTGGTCGTCGGGGGCCGCCTCGACGTCCGCAGCGCGGCGGACGCCCGTACGGTCCTGCACACCGCCGTCGACTCCGGCTGCGGCGACCTCGTGCTCGACCTGACCGAACTCGACTCCTGGGACGCCACGGGACTCGGCGTGATCATGGGCGTGCACCGCCGGGCCGGCCGGGCCAACCGCCGGCTCGTCCTGCGCGGCGTACCGCCCCAGATGCAGCGCCTGCTCGTGGCCACCCGGCTGCACCGCATCCTCGCCATCGAGGGCGGTATCGAGGCGGAATCGCTGCCCCGGGTCTGACCGGGCCTGCCTTGGCGAACGTTTCCACTTTGGTCGCAGTGGTGCCGCTGCCCCGGGTCTGACCGGACCTGGGGGTCCGACGGACCCCCGGCTCCGACGCGACCTGCTCAGGCGGCGGCCGTGAGTGATCACCGAGGTGATCCTCACCAAGCTGTGACCTTCCCCTCCGCCGGGCGCCCCTTCTGTTCCTGAATACTGTGCGAGGGTTTAGGGTTCGGCGTGCCGACAGGCCCGGGAGAGGAAGACGGCATGCGACCCGGATCTGGGGGGCTGTGACATGAACCCGAACAACCGGGGACCGGAAGACCACGACCACGACGCCGCCGAGCGCCGCGACGGAAGTCCCCGCGGCGCGCGCGGTGATGCCGGTGGCGCGCGCGGTGATGCCGGTGGCGGCGGGCCGCAGCGGCCCGCGGTCGCCCGTACCGTCCAGCTCGTGGCGGGCGAGTACCTACTGACCGTCAACCCCGTCGACGGCAGCGAGATCGAGCCCTGCCCGCCCGGGGAGCACCCCGGCAGGCCAGGGCGCCGCGGCCCCGAGGAGCGCGCCGCGCAGCGCCGCGCGGCCCTGCCGCCCGAACCCGTCGGCCCGGCCGCCCCCGGGCCGCAGCCGCTCATGGAGCGCGGCGGGGAGCGCGAGCGGCTCGTACGGCTGCTCTCCCGAGGCCGCTCCGTACGCGTCACGGGCCCCTCGGGATCCGGCCGTTCGGCGCTCCTGGACGCCGTCGCCGCCGACTGCGCGGAACTCGCCCCGGACGGCATCGTCCGGCTCTCCGGCTACCGCCGCACGCCCACCGACGTGCTGTACGAGCTGTTCGCCGCGGTCTACGACGCCCCGCTGCACCGGCCCGACCGGTCGGAGCTGCTGACGGCGGTCCACGAGATCGGGGCCGTCGTCGTCCTCGACGACATCGAGTTCGGCGGCAGCGCCCTCGACGAGATCCTCGCGGCCACCCCCGAGTGCGCCTTCCTCATCTCCGCCACGCCCGACGTCGCCGCGCCTTCCCCGGACTCGCACCTCGAAGAGGTCTTCCTGCCCGGACTCAGCCGCGCCACCTGCGTGGAGCTGCTGGAGGAGGCCGTGCAGCGGCCGCTCACGGAGGACGAGACCTCGTGGGCGGGCGACCTGTGGTTCGAGTCCGAGGGGCTGCCGCTGCGCTTCGTCCAGGCCGGGGCGCTGCTCCGGCAGCGCGACGCCCTGCGCGCCGGCGCCGAGGCCTTCGAGGAGCACGGCGTCTTCGCCGAGCAGCCGTACGAGCCGCACGACGTACCCCACGAGGCGCCCCGCGAGGCGCACTTCGGCGAGGACGGGCGGGACGCACCGCTGCCCTCGCTCGGCCAGGCCGCCGCACCCGCCCCCCTGCTCGCCTCCCGCCTCAGCGAGGCGGCCCGCGAAACCCTGCGCTTCGCCCTCGCCCTCGGCGGCGCATGCCCGCACCAGGCGCACCTGCCCGCGCTCGCCGGGGAAACCCACGCCGACGCGGCGGTCGGCGAGCTGCTCGGCTGCGGCCTCCTCTCCCCGGTCGGGGCGCACTACCGGCTGGCCGCCGGGGTCGCGGCCCAGCTCGAAGCCGCCGACGCATACGGCGAAGACACCGAGGCACGCGCCCAGAGCGCCGCCCAGCACTACGCCTGGTGGGCCGGGCACCCGTCCGTCGCCCCCGAGCGGGTCGCAGCCGAGGCGGACGCGATTCTCGCGGCCATGTCCGTCCTGGTGGCCCAGGGCGAGGCGGGCCGGCAGAGCGCGGTCGTGCTGCTGGCCCGTACGGCGGCGCCCGCGTTCGCCGCCGCCGGAAGGTGGGGCGCCTGGGAGCGGGCGCTGCGGCACGGCCAGGAGGCCGCGCGGGTGGCCGGGGAGGTCGCGGAAGAGGCGTACTTCCACCACGAGTTGGGCGTCCTGGCTCTCTGCACCGGCAACCTGGATCGGGCGCGCGCCGAGCTGGAGGCCTCGATAGGGCTGCGCGGTGCGCTCTCCGACCGGCGCGGCACGGTCGCGGGCCGCAGGGCTCTGGCGCTCGTCGCGGACAGGGGCGGATTCGCGCCCGGCGCCGGGAGTACGGCGGCGGGCGAGGAGACCCCGGGCGGCGGCACCGACCTGTCGGCCTCCCCGCCGGGCGGCGTGCGCGCGGTGCTCGCCCGCCTGCAAGCGGACGAGGCCGCCACGGTCGTCACCCCCAGGCGGACCGGCAGCCCCGGCCTCCGCCGTACGGTCCTCGGCGGGGCCAGGCGCAACAAGGTCGCGGCGGGCGCAGGCGCACTGCTGGCGGTCGTGCTCGGTACGGTCGTCACGCTCGGCGCCATGTCCGGCGACGACGGCGGCCCGAGCGACCGCGTGAGGTCCGGGCAGACCGCTGACGAGGACGACGGCAACAACGGGCTCATCGCCGACGAGACGCCCACGCAGGGCGCGACGAGCCGCCCGCAGAAGCCGGGCGGCACCACCGCGCCCGGGCCGTCGGTCTCGCCCGGCACGGGCGGCGGCGACGCGCCGTCGGGGGAGCCGTCGAACAGCGGCGAGCCGAGCGAGTCGAAGCCGGGGGAGACGGACGACCCGGAGCCGACCAGGCCGCCGTCTTCGTCCCGGCCGCCGTCCCCGAAGCCGCCGACGAAGCCGCCGTCCAGCTCGCCGTCCACCACGTCGCCGACCCCGACGGGGACCTCGACGTCGGAGGCGCCCGGCGAGCCCGGCGACGGCACGTCGAACAGCGCCAGCGGGCCCGCCTCGAGCGACCCCGCCACTGCCAGCGACTTGGCGTGGGGCGCCACGGACGCGACCCCGCTCACCTGATCCGGGCGCCGGCCCGCTCCCCGCACCACCCGGAGCTCCGCGCCAGGCCTTCCCACCCACCTGCCCACAAATGGGCGGGTGGGGCGGGAAGTGAAGAACTGCCCGCGGCGCAGGCGTGGTTGGGGGCGCCCGGCTGGGGTTGCCAAGCAACCCGGGGGGCCAGCCCTACGGGAGGCCAGGCGTACGGGAGGCCAGCCGTACGGGGGCCAGTCGTTACCGGTAAAGAGCCCTCCCCGCCTCAGAACAAGCGCAGTTTGTCGTCCTCGACGCCTCGCAGCGCGTCGTAGTCGAGGACGACGCAGCCGATGCCGCGGTCCGTCGCCAGGACGCGCGCCTGGGGCTTGATCTCCTGCGCGGCGAAGACCCCCTTCACCGGCGCAAGGTGCGGGTCCCGGTTGAGGAGTTCGAGGTAGCGGGTGAGCTGCTCCACGCCGTCGATCTCGCCGCGCCGCTTGATCTCGACGGCGACCGTCCCGCCGTCTGCGTCCCGGCACAGGATGTCCACGGGACCGATGGCGGTGGGGAATTCACGCCGAATCAGCGAATAGCCCTCGCCAAGGGTTTCAATGCGGTCCGCGAGCAGTTCCTGCAGGTGTGCTTCCACGCCGTCCTTGATCAGGCCTGGGTCCACCCCGAGCTCGTGCGAGGAGTCGTGCAGGACCTCCTCCATGGTGATGATGAGCTTCTCGCCCGCCTTGTTCACCACGGTCCACACATCGCCGTCCCCCTCCTTGAGCGTGCAGGGCGGGGACATCCAGTTGAGGGGTTTGTAGGCCCGGTCGTCGGCGTGCACGGAGACGCTGCCGTCCGCCTTGACGAGGATCAGACGGGGTGCCGACGGGAGGTGGGCCGTGAGCCGCCCCGCGTAGTCCACGGAGCAGCGGGCAATGACGAGACGCATGGTCGGCCACGCTACTCGACCCGGGCCGCTCCACGCGATTCGCCCACCCGTCTCCCTCCACCACCCTCAACCGAGGCCCTGCGGGCCGCCCCGTTTAATCCGTATGGCCGTGTTCGGGAGTGGCCGGTTGTGTGCCCGTTCGCCTGGTGCGGCCGCCATGCCCGGCCTACCGTTGAAGCGGGAAGTTGTCGTGCGAGCACGCTGCGTCGCGACCGACGGCTTCCTTTCCCTGCCCGTAAGACCCCTTCCCGGGGTCGCGAGAGGAGAACCCATGTCGCTCGACGTCTCACCGGCCCTTCTGGAGAAGGCCGAGCGAGGCGAGGTCGACGAAGCCGAATTCGTCGACTGCGTCCGGACCTCCCTGCCTTACGCATGGGAGATGATCAGCTCTCTGGTGGCCCAGCTCAAGGTGGACGGCGGCGAGTTCGCCGACAACCAGGTTCCCCCGCCGGACGAGCAGGCGCGCGGCCAGCTGCTTCGTGCGCTGGCGAGTGACGCGATACGAGGGGCGCTGCAACGGCACTTCGGAGTGCGGCTGGCGTTCCAGAACTGCCACCGGGTGGCGGTCTTCCCGCTGGACCCGGTGGCCAACGAGCGACTGGCCCGGTTCACGTCCGTGCGGGGACAGCTGCTCAATCAGTCGCCCGAACTCAGGGACTGCTGAGGCTCTCCGCTGCCGCTCCGCAGAGTAGTGGGGGAGGTGCATCGGGCAGGAGCGGCAGCACCTCTCCCCCCAGCCGTCGCACGTTCTCCTCGGTGGCCGCGAGATCGCCCGTTCCCTCGACCAGCAGCGCGAAGCGGCTGATGCCCGTGCGCTCCGCCGTGGCCGCGAGGCGATCGGCGCACAGGGCGGGCGGGCCCACCGGATGCAGTGCGCAGAGCAACTCGGTGTACGCGTGCGGATCGCGCATCGGCCGCAGTCTGCCGTCGACCGTGACATGGGCGCCGAGCCCCCGACGCAGCCAGCCGGGCATCGCCTTCATGAGGGACTCGACCGCGTCCTGCCGCGCGTCGGCGATCTGCACCACACCCGCGGAGACATGCCCCGCGGAGGCGACTTCGTCGGGTGAACGGCCCGCCGCCAGCGCCGACTTCCGCCAGAGCGCGACCATCTCCGCCTTCTCGTCGTCGCCGCAGTGCATGCCGAGCAGCATCGGAAGGCCGCGCTCGGCGGCCAGCCGGACGCTCGCGGGCGAGGTGCACGCCACCACCACGGGCGGCCCCTCGGGCCCGTCCAGCAGCTCGTCCGCGCGCGGCACGACCGGGACTTCACGGAAGGAGAAGCGCTCGCCGTCCGCGCCGACGCGGGGCTCCCGCAGCCAGCGCAACAGCAGGTCGAGGGATTCGGGGAAGCCCGACTCGTAGGCCGCGAGGCCCGAGCCGAACACCTCGAGGTCGACCCACGGTCCGCCGCGGCCCACGCCCAGCGTGAAGCGCCCGCCCGAGGTGAGGTGCAGCAGCGCGGCCTGCTCGCCGAGCGCCACGGGGTGGGCGGTCGGCAGCACGCTGACCGCGGTGCCGACGCCGATCCGGCGGGTGCGGCCGAGCAACAGAGCCGCGAGCGTCACGGCGGACGGGCAGACCCCGTACGGTACGAAATGGTGTTCCGCGAGCCACACCGAGTCGAGCCCGGCCGTCTCTGCCGCCTCGGCGGACCGCACTGCGCGGTGCAGCGCCTCCCCCTGTCCCTGGCCCGGGAATTGGGCGGCCAGTACAAAAACTCCTACGCGCATCGCCTCTTGCCTCCTTGCGGCCGACGCGGCACCCCCCTTGTCGGCATTAACGCCTGACACGTGCCAAGGGCACGGCCCCGCAAGAAGTTTTGCGGATTATCGGGGTGATCGGGGTGATCGGGATGAACGCGGCGTTCGCCGTCGGTGTGCGCATGCCCAGGAGCCCGGCGCGTACGCTGGATGCGGCCCAGCAGACCCCGGAAATTTCACGAGGTGCCCCCGTGTCTCCGCGTCGAAAGCGCCCGAGCGGCGCAGGAAAGCCGCCGCCCCAGCGCGGTGTCGTCGACCGCCACGGTCTGGGGGCTCCTCCCAGCGGTAGCTGGGGGAGCGTGGACACCTGGCAGGGCGAGGAGTGGATGGTGCGCCAGATCAGCGGCAGCGCCGCGGCCAAGCACTACCGCTGCCCCGGGTGCGACCAGGAGATCCCGCCCGGCGTCCCGCACGTCGTCGCCTGGCCCCAGGAGGGCGCGGTGGACGACCGGCGGCACTGGCACCGGGCGTGCTGGAACGCGAGAGACCGCCGCACCACGCGGGTGCAGCGGTCCCGTAACGCGCCGCGGTACTGACAGTCGTATGGCTGGGTGGCTGTGCGGCTGTGCGGCTATGCGTTGCGTATGGCTGGGTGGCTGCGCGGGCCTACGGCTATGCGTCGCGAGACCGCCGCACCACGCGGGTGCAGCGGTCCCGTAACGCGCCGCGGTACTGACAGCCGTATGGCTGTGCGGCTGTGCGGCTGTGCGGCTATGCGTCGCGAGACCGCCGCACCACGCGGGTGCAGCGGTCCCGTAACGCACCGCGGTACTGACAGCCGTATGGCTGGGTGGCCGTAGGGCCCGCTGGCCGTACGGCTACACGTCGCGCTTCTCCAGCAGAGCGAACGCCCCGACCAGGGCCGCGGCCGTCACACCCGCCAGGACCCAGAGCAGATCCCAGCCGGTGCCGTCGCCACCGTCCATCGGAATGCGGTAGAGCGAGGCCAGACCGTTCAGCGGCGAGTACTCGATCAGCTTGTCGCGCACCGACTCCAGGCTCTCCGTCACCATGAACAGGGCCAGCAGCAGCGGCAGCAGGACGACGCCGAGCATCGTGGTGATCGCGCCCGCCGAGTGGCGCAGCATCGCGCCCACGGCGAGCGACAGCAGGCCGAGCAGCGCCACGTACAGCCCGGCGCCGACGGTCGCGCCGAGCCACTCGCTGCCCGAGGCGACCACCTCGCCGCCCGAGATCGACTCCTTGGGGATCTCGGCGTACTCCATCGCCGGCTTGCCGCTCAGCATCGAGGAGTTGATCAGTGCGGTCAGCCCGGTGGCCGCGGTCGTCATCACGAACGACAGCAGGAAGAAGACGATCGCCTTCGCGGCCAGCACCCGGCTGCGGGGCGGGGAGGCGGTGAGGGTCGTGCGGATCATGCCCGTGCTGTACTCGGAGGTGATCACGAGCACGCCGAGCGTGATGATGCAGATCTGGCCGAGCATCAGCCCGAAGAGGCCGCCTGCCAGAAGCGGCATCTGAGCCGTGTCGGAGCTGTTGAGGCCGAGGGCGGTGAGAAAGCCGACGCCGACGACGAGGGTGAACATGATGCCGAGCGTCCACATCGTGGAGCGCACGGTCCGGATCTTGGTCCACTCCGACGCGAGCGCGCCCCCGAGGTGGGTGCGGTGTACGGGGAGCGGCGAGGCGTAGCCGCCCATGGCGGGGCCGGGGCCCGGGGGCTGCGGGGGTGCCTGCGGCGGCACGGCGGGCGCCGCGCCCTGCTGCTGGTACGGAGTCGTCATCGGGCGTCCTCGTTGTCGCGCGGGGTCGTGTAGGGGGCGGCAGGTGCCTGCGGCCCGGCCGGAGCGGCCGGGCCGCCGGGCGGCTGTGGAGCCTGCCAGGCCGCCTGCGGCGAGCCGTACGGGTTCGGCGGACTTGCCGGTGCCGGTGCCTGTGCCGGCGCACCCGCCGGAGCTCCCGCGGGCGGGTAGCCGCCGGGCTGGGGCGGCGGGTAACCGCCCGGCGGGACCGGGCCGCCGGGGCCGTAGCCCGGCGTGCCCTGCGGCCCGTAGCCGCCTGGCGGCTGCGCCTGAAGCCCGGCCCTGGGGTCCTCGGTCGAGCGGTAGTCCACGGCGCCCTGCGTCATCCGCATGTACGCCTCCTCCAGCGACGCCTGGTGCGGCGAGAGCTCCCACAGCCGTACGTCCGCGCCGTGCGCCAGGTCGCTGATGCGCGGCAGCGGCAGGCCCGACACGCGCAGCGCGCCGTCCGGCTCCGGCTGCACCTGCCCGCCGGCCTCCGCCAGCGCAGACGTCAGCTTCTCGCGCTGCCCCGGGTCGCCCTCGGGCGTACGGACCCGGGCGAAGTCGGCCGAGTTGGCCGATATGAAGTCCTTCACACTCATGTCGGCGAGCAGCTGCCCACGCCCGATCACGATCAAGTGGTCGGCGGTCAGCGCCATCTCGCTCATCAGGTGGCTGGAGACGAAGACCGTACGGCCCTCGGACGCCAGGCGCTTCATCAGGTTGCGGACCCAGAGGATGCCCTCGGGGTCCAGGCCGTTGACGGGCTCGTCGAAGAGCAGCACCTGCGGGTCGCCGAGCAGCGCGGCCGCGATGCCGAGCCGCTGGCCCATGCCGAGCGAGAAGCCCTTGGACCGCTTCTCGGCCACCTCGTGCAGACCGACGACGCCGAGCACCTCGTCCACCCGGCGGGCCGGAATGCCGGACAACTGCGCCAGGCACAGCAGGTGGTGGCGCGCACTGCGGCCGCCGTGCACCGCCTTCGCGTCGAGCAGCGCGCCGACCTGGCGCGGTGCGTTGGGCAGCCGTCGGTACGGATGGCCGCCGATCGTCACCTGCCCGCTGGTGGGCTGGTCGAGCCCCAGGATCATGCGCATCGTCGTGGACTTGCCGGAGCCGTTGGGCCCCAGGAAACCGGTGACCGCGCCAGGCCGTACCTGGAACGACAGGTTGTACACGGCTGTCTTGGCGCCGTAGCGCTTTGTCAGACCGACTGCCTCGATCATTCTCCGCCCCTCGACAGGTTCGTCGGGGCTCAGCACAGGCCCCCCGTAAGGCTTAGGACGATATCGCGGCGTTGACGGTTCAGTTCACGTCACAGAGGCTTTCAGGCGAGAGCAGCCAGGCAAGAAGCGGCCAGGTGAGCGGAGCCAGGCGAGCGCTGCCAGTGAGAGCAACCCGGCGAGCGCTGTCAGGTGAGCGCCGTCAGGCGAGAGGCGACAGCGAATCGCCGAGCGGCGGCAGCTCGTCGTAGAGCCGCGGCTCGGCGCTGTCGTCCACGTACGGAAGGAAGTCGGTCTGCGGCAGCAACCGGCCCTCCTCGCCGAAGATCCGGGTGCCCTGCTCGCGGAGTTCCCTGTCGGCGGCGGCCCGCAGGACCCAGGTCTGCGGGTCGGGGCCGAGCAGCTCGCGCAGCCGGGCCGAGTCCTGGAGCAGGGCGGCGATCAGCTCCCTCTGGTCCCCGCCTCCGGGCCGCGGGCGGCCGTCCGGCCCCACGAGCACCCCGTGGACGCTGACGTAGATGTACGCACCGCCGAGCCGCTCCCCGGACGGCATCGTCAGGGGGAAGCGGTCGCCCGGCAGGATCGCCCGGTGGTAGTGGATCTCGGTGTCGTCCACGGCCTTGAGCTGAGCGGCGTCCAGCCAGGAGACGACGAGCGTCGTCACGGCGTCCCGCACCAGGTACGGCGCCGCGGCCACATAGCCCGCGCGGCCGATGTGCGCGGAGTAGCCGACGGCGATCCCGCGCACCCGCACCGGCACCATCGGCACGGCGACGGGCAGGCCGAGCCGGATGAGCTTGTTGCGGACTTGGGCGGGCGAGGCGTTGGAGCCCACCGCGACGACCGGGTGGCGCTGCCCCGTACCGACCTGGCCGAGGGCGCTCAGCGCCTGGTCGAGCTGCTGGGCGGGGCCAGGGTGCCGGTCCGTGCGCCTGCCGATGTACCAGGCGCCCAGGCGGCGCGGCCGTACGCGCAGCGGCAGCAGCTCGCCGCCGGCCAGCAGACCCGGCTCGGCGACCGGCCGGCCGGGGTAGATGAGGGGCTGCTCGGCCGGCACGTCCGCGAGGCCCAGCGCCTCCAGGGTTCTGTCCTTCACGGGGTGAGCCTTTCCGGCCGACGGGTGGGATTGAATCCAGCCGAGACCTGGCCTCTCCAGATGTCCGTCCTTCACGGGGTGAGCCTTTCCGCCACAAGCAGGTCTACCCGGAGCTCCGCCAGAAGCTCTACCCCGACCTCCGCCGCAAACAGCTCTACCCGGACCGGCGGACTACGCGTCCCGCTGCCTGATGACGGCGTAGCCGCCGACGAGGGCCGCGGCCACCCAGGCGGCCATGATGGCGAGACCGCCCCACGGCCCGTACGGCGTCGTGTCGTCCGGCCGCGTGACCACCTGCATGACGTGGCCGCCCGCCTGGTCCGGCAGGTACTGGCCGACCTTCCGGGTGGCGTCCACGTTGCCCAGGATGTTGGAGATGATGAAGAAGAAGGGCATCAGGATGCCGAGCGACAGCATGGGGCTGCGCAGCATGGCGGCGACGCCCATCGAGAACATCGCGATGAGGCCCATGTAGAGCCCGCCGCCGAAGACGGCGCGCAGCACCCCGGGATCGCTGATGGAGGCCCGGTGCTCACCGAGCAGGGCCTGGCCGAGGAAGAAGGCGCCGAAGCTGGTCACGAACCCGATGAGGAACGCGAGGGCCGAGGCCACCGCGATCTTGCCGAAGAGGAACGTGCCGCGCTGTGGGACGGCGGCGAGCGAAGTGCGGATCATGCCGGTGCTGTACTCGCTGGAGACGACCAGCACCCCGAAGACGATCATCGCCAGCTGACCGAGGCCCATGCCCGCGAAGCTGGTGTACGTCGCGTCGAAGGACAGCTGGTCCCGCGCCGGCATGGTGTCGAACGTGCTGCGGGTGACGATGCTGATCAGCGCGCCGAGCGCGAGCGAGACGACGAAGGCCAGACTCAGCGTCCAGATCGTCGACGTCACGGACCTGATCTTCGTCCACTCCGACTGGAGGACCTGCGTCGCCGCCATCGCTCAGGCGCCCTTTCCGTCGTTGATACCCGTTCCACTCCCGATGCCCGTGCTGTCCTTGCTGTCCGTGATGCCCCCGCGGCTGCTCTGCGCGCGCCAGTCGGTGCCCCAGCCCTGCGCGCCGCCGTTGTGCGCGTGGTACTCCACCGACTCCGCGGTCAGCCGCATGAACGCCTCCTCGAGCGACGCCTGCTGCGGGCTCAGCTCGTGCAGCACCAGCCGGTGCTCCGCTGCCAGTTCGCCGATCCGCGCCGCGTCCGCGCCCTCCACCTCCAGTGAGCCGTCCTTCGCCGCGGTGACGGGCGCGATCCCGGCGCCGTCCAGCACATCGCGCAGCTTCTCCTGCTCGGGCGCGCGCAGCCGTACGTACGACCGCGAGTTCTGCGCGATGAACTCCGGCATCGAGGTGTCGGCGAGGAGCCTGCCCTGTCCGATGACGACCAGGTGGTCGGCGGTCAGCGCCATTTCGCTCATCAGGTGGCTGGAGACGAAGACGGTGCGACCCTCGGCGGCGAGACGCTTCATCAGGTTGCGGATCCAGTGGATGCCCTCGGGGTCGAGGCCGTTGACGGGCTCGTCGAACATCAGGATCTGCGGGTCGCCGAGCAGCGCGGCCGCGATGCCGAGCCGCTGGCCCATGCCCATGGAGAAGCCCTTGGCGCGCTTCCGCGCGACGGAGGCGAGGCCGACGGCGTCCAGTACCTCGCGGACCCGGCCGCGCGCGATGCCGTTGCTCTGGGCGAGGCAGAGGAGGTGGTTGTACGCGCTGCGGCCGCCGTGCACCGCCCTGGCCTCGAGCAGGGCGCCGATGTACATGAGGGGGTCGCGCAGGTCGGCGTAGTGCCGGCCGTCGATCCGTACGTCCCCTGCGGTGGGGTGGTCGAGGCCGAGCACCATGCGCATGGTGGTGGATTTGCCCGCGCCGTTGGGGCCCAGGAAGCCGGTGACCATGCCGGGGCGGACGGTGAAGGACAGCCGGTCGACGGCCAGCGTGTCCCCGTAACGCTTCGTCAGGCCCTGGAGCTCGATCATTCCCTCACGCTAGGCACCGCGGCGGCCGCCCCGCCATGCGTGAGCACCCGCCCGGGTCAGAGCCGCGCGCTGCGGCACCTTCCATGGACGCGATGGGCGCCCCCTCGGTGTGAGAGGGCACCCATCGCATGTGAGTGGAGGCCTGGCGCGGGGCGCGGGCTGCGGGGCGTAGGGGGACGGACCCGGTTACCGCGTCTGCTGGGCCGGGACGCCCCGGGTGACGGGCTCCTCCTCCGGCGTGCCGGCCGCGGCCACCGCCGCGCCCGTCAGCGTGGCGAGCATCTCGCGGACGTTCGTCAGCTGGGCGTTGATGCTGTCGCGGCGGTTGGTGAGCGCCGCCAGCTCGCGCTCGGACTCGCTGCGGATCCGGTCGGCCTTGGCGTTGGCGTCGGCGACGATGTCCTCGGCCTGGCGCTGCGCGGTCTCCACCGTCTGGCGGGCCCGGCGCTCCGCGTCCGTACGCAGCTTCTCCGCCTCCAGGCGGAGCTGCTCGGCGCGGTGCTCGATCTCCGCGAGGCGCTTCTCCGCCTTGGCCTGACGGGAGGCCAGGTCGCGCTCGGACTGCTCGCGGCGCTTGGCGAGGTTCGTCTCGAAGTCGGCGGCGGCCTGGGCGGCCTTGGCGCGGGTCTCCTCGAAGAGGGTGTCCGCCTCCTCGCGCTTGGACTGCGCGTCCTTCTGCGCGTCGGCGCGCAGCGCCGCGGCGTCGCCCTTCGCCTTCTCGACGATCCGGGCGCCCTCGTCCTCGGCCTTCGCCTTGCGCTCGGCCGCGAACGATTCTGCATCGTTACGAACTTGCTGCGCCGCGCCCTCGGCCAGTTCGCGGTGCTGCTCGGCGGCCCTGCGGGCCTCCTCGCGCAGGTCCTTGGCCTCCTCCTCGGCGAGCCGGAGGATCTTCTCCACGCGCGCGCCGAGCCCGGCGTAGGACGGCTCGGCGTCGTTGACCTGAGCCTGGGCGTTCTGCGTTTCGAGATGGAGCTCCTCGATGCGCTTTTCCAGAGAGGTGATACGAGCCAGTGCACTGTCACGGTCGGCGACGAGCTTGGTGATGCGGTCGTCCACCTGCCCGCGGTCGTATCCACGCCGCACGAGCTCGAAGCCGAAGGGGGAGGAAGTGTCGCTCATGGGGTTCCTGTCGAAAGAGACCGGTGAGGTGATAGGGGGAATCCTAGGGGCCGCGACGGCGTGTCATCGAGTCAATGCGGCTTTGATCTGGAGAATGAACCCACTTTTGGGTGGCTTAGCCCTCTGACGGCTTGCCACTCGATCGGGTGGCGCCCGCACCGGCCGCCGCCTTGACGCCGCCCGGGGTTGAGCCGCCGTTGGGCCCGGACTTGCCCGAGCCCGGTGCCTCGAATGACTCCAGAGCCTCCAGAACGTCCTGGACACGGGAGATTTCGGCCTGGATGTCCTCGCGGCGGCGCACCAGGATCTCCAGCTCGCGCTTGCCCTCGTCGACCGTACGCTTGGCGTCCTCCGCGGCCTCGGCACGGAGGCGCTCGGCCTCCCGCAGCGTCTCGGCCTTCTTCTGCTCCGCCTCCTTGAGCAGGCCCTCGGCCTTCCGCACCGCGGCGATCCGCACCTTGCTCGCCTCGCTGCCGGCATCCGAGACGAGGGTCTTGGCCTTCTCCTCGGCGTCCGCGAGCTGTTCGCGCGCCGCCTTCACCAGCTTGTCCACCCGCTCGCCCGCGGACTTCATCGCCTCGGAGGTCTCGCGGCGGGCGCGGTCATGGAGCTCCTCCACCTCGCCCTCGACGCGGGCGCGCAGCTCCTCGCCCCGCTCCCGGATCGCGGTGGCGTCCCTGCGGGCCTCGCCGAGCAGCGTGTCCGCGTCCGTGCGGGCCCGCTCCACAAGTCCGTTGCCCTCGTTCGTCGCCTCGGTGACGATCCGGTCGGCCTCCTTGCGGGCGGCGCCGACCATGGTGTCGGCCTGCTCCTCGGCGGCGGTCGCCGCGCGTACGGCCTCCTCCTGGGCCTTGGCGACGAGCTGGTCGGCCTGCTCTGCGGCTCCGGCCAGGCGCTTGGCCGCTGCCTCGCGGGCCTCGTCCAGCGTGCGGTCCGACTCCTCCTGCGCCTCCCTGCGCAGCCGTTCGGCCTCGGCCTCGGCGTCGCGCCTGATCTGCTCGGCCTCGGCGCGGGTGTGGGCCGCGTGCTCCTGAGCGGAGGCCGTCGTGGCCGCCGCCTCGGAGCGCAGCCGCTCGGCCTCGGACGTCGCCTCGGTGATGAGCCGGTCGGCCTGCCCTGCGGCGTCCGCCCGCTTGCGGCCCGCATCCGCGCGGGCCGACGCCAGCAGCCGGTCGGCCTCCTCGATGGCCTCGGAAACCGTGCGCTCGGCAAGCGACTTGGCGGCCTCGGACTCCTCCTGCGCCTCGCGCCGGACCCGGGTCGCGTCGGCCGAGGCGCGCTCCCGCTCCGCGTACGCGTCGGCGCGGACCCGGTCGGCCTCCTCCTGGGCCTCTGCGCGGGTCCGCTCCGCCGCGTGCTCGGCGGCGGAACGCAGCCCCGCGATCTCCTCCTCGGCCTGCTCGTGCAGCCCGGCGACCGAGTCCCGTACCGCCTGTGCCGTCTGCTCGGCTGCGGCGACCATTTCGGCCGACCTGCGCTCCGCCTCCTCGACCAGGCGCTGCGCCTCGGTCTGCGCCTCCTCGACCCGCTGGCGGGCGGAGGCGAGCAGCTCCTCGCTCTGCTCGCGCGCCTGGGCCCGCTCCTGATGGGCCTCCTCACGGGCGTCGCCCAGCAGTTGCTCGGCCTCCCGGCGGCGGCGGGACGCCTCCTCCTGGGCGGCGGCCAGCGCCTCGGCGGCCTCGGCGCCGGTGCGTTCCGCGGCGGCCGCGGCCTCGGCCCGTACCCGGTCCGCCGTCTCCTGCGCCTGCGCCCGCAGCTCCTCGGCCTCGGCGGCCGCCTCGCCACGCAGCCGTACGGCGACGGCCTCGCCCTCGGCGCGGGCGTTCGAGGCGTCCGCGGCGGCCTCGTTGCGCAGCCGGTCGGCCTCCGCCTCGGCCTGCTGCTGAAGCGTGCGCAGCCGCTCGGCGGCCTCGGTGCGCAGCCGCTCGGTCTCCTCGGCGGCCTCCCGGCGCAGCCGCTCGGCCTCCGTACGGGCCTCGCGCAGCGCCTCCTCGGCCGCGGTGACCCGGGTCTCCGCCTCCGAGTGCAGCCGGGCCAGCTCGTCCGCGGCCTCGGCGCGCCGGTCGCGGGCCGCCTGCTCGGCCTCCTCGCGCAGCTGCCGGGCCTCCTCGGCCGCCGCCTCCGAGAGCTGCCGGGTCTGCTCCGTGGCCTCGGCCCGCAGCTCCTCGGCCTCCGTACGGGCCCGCTCCAGCGCCTCGTCGGCCTGCCTGCGCAGCGTCGAGGCGCGCTCGATGGCCTCGGTGCGCACCCGCTCGCTCTCGGCGGTGGCGGAGTTCCGCAGCTCCTCCGCATCGGCCTTGGACCTGGCCAGCAACTCCTCCGCGGAGTTGGCCGCCTCCTCGATCTGCTGGACCGCCTCGCGCCGGGCCTCGCCGCGGATCCGCTCGCCCTCGGCGACCGCCTCGGCCCGCAGCTGCTCGGCCTCGCCGCGCAGCCGGCGCGCCTCCTCCTGCAGCTCGACGGTCTTGGCGCGGTACTCCTTGGTGTCGTCCTTGGCCGCACCCTTGAGCTGCTCGGCCGAGTCGTGCGCCTCGGCGCGCAGCCGGTCCGCCTCGGCCTCGGCCTCGCGGCGGATCCGCTCGGCCTCCTCGCTCGCCGCCTTGGTGGTCGCCTTGGCGTCCTCCGACGCCTTCTTCAGCACCTCCTCGGCGCTGCGGGCGGCCTTGGCGAGCTGAGCGGCGGAGTCCTCCGCGGCCCTGGAGCGGGCGGTCTCCTCGGCCTCGGCGATCAGCCGCTCGGCCTCGGCGCGGGCGTCGGCCCGCAGCTGCTCGGCCTCGGCCTTGAGGGCCTCGGTCTCCTTGGTGGCCTCGGTGACCAACCGGGCGACCTGGGCCTTGGCCGTACGGGTGCGCTGCTCGTTCTCGGACTCGGCGCTGCTCAGCCGCTTCGCGGCGGCGGCCTCCGCCTCGTCGCGCAACCGGTCGGCCTCGGCGCGCGCGACGCGCAGCGCCTCGTCGGCCTCCTTGATCCGCTGCTCGGCGGTCCGGGTCAGCTCGATGGCCTGGCGGCGGGCGCTGTCGGACTCGGTGGCCGTGGAGCTGCGCAGCTGCTCGGCGTGGTCGGTGGCCTCCTGGGCCTGCGCGCCGGCCGCGGTCAGCAGCCGCTCGGCGTCCGTCCTGGCCCGGCGCAGGATCGCCTCGGCCTCGGCGCGGGCCGCCTCGGTCTCGGAGACGAGCCGCTCGCGGGCCTGCTCGGCGAGGCGGTGGGCCTCGGCGCGGGCGTTGGCCAGCGACTGCTCGGTCTCGGCCCTGGACTCCTCCATGAGCCGGCGGGCCTGGGCCTCGGTGCGGGCACGCAGCTGCTCGGCCCAGGCGACGTTCTCGTTGACGTGCGACTCGACGGTGGCGCGGCGCTCGGCCAGCTCCTCGTCCAGGCGCCGGCGCCGGTCGACCGCCTCGGCGTGCAGCTCGGCCTCGAGCCGGGCCTGCCGCTCGGCCTGCTCCTGGAGCAGCCGCTGGGTCTGGGCGCGGGCCTCGCGCAGCTCGCGCTCGGCGTCGGCGCGCAGCTGGTCGGCCTGGATCTGGGCGTTACGGAGCAGCTGCTCGGCCTGGTAGCCGAGTCCTGCGGCGTCGTAGGCAGGGCGGGACGCGAGGTTACGACGCGCCTCGTGGAGCTTGGCGCGCAGCACCTCGACCTGGTAGCCGAGGTCGTCGGCGTGCTGGACCGCCTTCTCGCGCTCAGTTCGCAGCCGCTCCATCTCGGCTTCGAACTTCGAGAGGTGATCGTCAGCCTCGTAGCGGTCGTAGCCCCGCACTCCGCGGTCCCATCCGTCCCCTGGTCGCGTCGACACCGGCGCCTCTCCTGCCCGTACAGCTGCCGGTCCGGTCTCCGATCTGCGCTGTCCTTCTCCGATACGTGTCTGTCTGGATACGTGCCTATCGGAGAATGGTGTCAGATCATCGGCGAGGCATGGGTCACAGCCCCCAACCCGCACCCGGCCGAGGGGTAACTCTACCGGCCGGGCGACGTGGAGGTCAGTGCTCGTTCGTGGCCGTCGAAGCCGCCTTGGCGCAGCGACCCGTCACCCAGCCACCCGCCGGACCGGCGGTGGCGCCCCAGCCCATTGGACCGGCCGTGGCGCACCGACCTGTCACCCAGCCACCCGTCGGGGGCCGCGGTGGTGCACCGAAGCGTCGGACCGGCCTTGGTGCACCGACCTGTCACCCAGCGGAGCAGCTCCGCTCTACCGGATTCACCGGCCAGGGACGTGTGGTCAGTGCTCGTCCGAGGCCGGAGGAGCTGCCGTCACGAGCTCGGTCAGCACGCCGTGGCAGTCCTTGGGGTGCAGGAACGTGATGCGCGAGCCCATGGAGCCCCTGCGCGGCTCGTCGTAGAGCACGCGCACGCCCTTGTCCCGGATGGCGGCGGCGTCGCCGTCCACGTCCGCGGTGCCGAAGGCGATGTGGTGCACGCCTTCACCGTTCTTGGCCAGCCACTTCCCGACGGCGGAGTCCTCGCGCGTGGGCTCCAGGAGCTGGAGGTAGGAGGCACCGCCGTCCGAGGTCTCGTTGATCTTGAGCATGGCCTCACGGACCCCTTGCTCCTCGTTGACCTCGGTGTGGAACACCTCGAAGCCGTACGTGGCACGGTAGAACTCGACGGTCTTGTCGAGGTCGAAACAGGCGATCCCGATGTGGTCGATACGCGTCAGCATGGGTCCAGTGCACCGCTCACACGGCCCGTTACGCAACGTGCGCGCGATCACACCTTCTGGCCGATGACCCGGCACGTACCGCTCAGTACATTGAGGTAAACCCTCGTTCACATCCTTCACATGAAGGGGCCGCTCCATGACTGGTTCGACCGGCAACACCTCCGTGATCGTCGCAGGAGCCCGTACGCCCATGGGGCGCCTGCTCGGGTCCCTGCGGACCTTTTCCGGGGCCGACCTCGGAGGCGCCGCCATCAAGGCCGCGCTGGACCGGGCCGGCATCGGCGGCGACCAGGTGCAGTACGTGATCATGGGCCAGGTGCTCCAGGCCGGCGCCGGGCAGATTCCGGCCCGCCAGGCCGCCGTGAAGGCCGGCATCCCCATGAGCGTGCCCGCCCTCACGGTCAACAAGGTGTGTCTGTCCGGGCTCGACGCCATCGCGCTGGCCGACCAGCTGATCCGCGCGGGCGAGTTCGACGTGATCGTCGCGGGCGGCCAGGAATCGATGACCAACGCCCCGCACCTGCTGCCGAAGTCCCGCGAGGGCTTCAAGTACGGCGCGGTGGAGATGATCGACGCCATGGCGTACGACGGTCTCACCGACTCCTTCGAGAACGTCGCCATGGGCGAGTCGACCGAGAAGCACAACACCCGGCTGGGGATCGGGCGGGAGGCGCAGGACGAGATCGCGGCGCTCTCGCACCAGCGGGCCGCGGCCGCCCAGAAGAACGGGGTGTTCGAGGCCGAGATCACGCCGGTCGAGATCCCGCAGCGCAAGGGCGACCCGGTGATCTTCTCGAAGGACGAGGGAATCCGCGCGGAGACGACGGTCGAGTCGCTCGCCAAGCTGCGCCCGGCCTTCGCCAAGGACGGCACCATCACGGCCGGTACCTCGTCGCAGATCTCGGACGGCGCGGCCGCCGTCGTGGTCATGAGCAAGGCGAAGGCCGAGGAGCTGGGCCTGGAGTGGATCGCCGAGATCGGGGCGCACGGCAATGTCGCGGGCCCGGACAACTCGCTCCAGTCGCAGCCGAGCAACGCGATTGCGCATGCGCTGGGCAAGGACGGGCTGCGCGTTGAGGATCTCGATCTGATCGAGATCAACGAGGCGTTCGCCGCCGTGGCGGTGCAGTCAATGAAGGACCTCGGGGTTTCCCCCGAAAAGGTGAACGTCAACGGTGGCGCGATCGCCCTCGGCCACCCCATCGGGATGTCGGGCGCACGGATCGTGCTGCACCTGGCGCTGGAGCTGAAGCGGCGCGGTGGCGGTCTCGGCGCGGCCGCGCTGTGCGGTGGCGGCGGGCAGGGCGACGCGCTGATCATCCGGGTGCCGCAGAACGGCGGGAAGTAACGGGAAGTAAGAAGTAAGGCGAGGCGGGGGTAAGGCGGGAGCGGGCACCCGCCAGGCAACCCGTACGAGCGCGAGGAGCAGAGCACTCATGGCTGACGTCCCCACCCTGGTGGAGCAGGCGAGGCAGGGGCGGCCGCGTGCCGTGGCCCGGCTGATCTCACTGGTGGAGGGGGCGTCGCCGCAGCTCCGCGAGGTGATGGCCGCACTGGCTCCGCTGACCGGCGGGGCCTACGTGGTGGGGCTCACCGGGTCGCCGGGTGTCGGCAAGTCGACATCGACGTCGGCGCTGGTGACCGCGTACCGGAAGACCGGCAAGCGGGTCGGCGTCCTCGCCGTCGATCCGTCCTCGCCCTTCTCCGGTGGGGCGCTGCTCGGCGACCGGGTGCGGATGAGCGAGCACGCCTCCGATCCGGGGGTCTACATCCGGTCCATGGCCACACGCGGCCACCTGGGCGGTCTTGCGTGGGCCGCGCCGCAGGCGATCCGGGTGCTGGACGCGGCGGGGTGCGACGTGATCCTCGTCGAGACGGTGGGGGTCGGCCAGTCGGAGGTCGAGATAGCCTCCCAGGCCGATACGAGCGTGGTGTTGCTGGCGCCCGGCATGGGGGACGGGATCCAGGCGGCGAAGGCCGGGATCCTCGAGATCGGTGACGTGTACGTCGTCAACAAGGCCGACCGGGACGGCGCGGATGCCACTGCGCGCGAGCTGAACCACATGCTGGGGCTCGGGGAGTCGCGGGCGCCGGGGGACTGGCGGCCCCGGATCGTGAAGACCGTCGCGGCCAGGGGCGAGGGCATCGACGAGGTCGTCGAGGCGCTGGAGAAGCACCGGGCGTGGATGGAGGAACGGGGGGTCCTCGCGGACAGGCGGAGACGGCGGGCGGCCGGTGAGGTCGAGTCGATCGCCGTCACCCGGCTGCGGGAGCGGATCGCAGACCTGCACGGCGACCGGCGCCTGGGCGCTCTCGCTGAGAGGATCGTGGCGGGTGAACTGGACCCGTACGCTGCCGCGGACGAACTGGTCGAGGGCCTGACCAACGGCGGCTGAGCGGGCGTTCGCAGGCTGGGTGGCTGGGGCGCGTGCGGCTGAGCGGTCGGTCGCGTCGCGTGTGGTGGTCCGCGACGGTGCTGGCCGTACCGCCCGCCGTTCGCAGGGCTGGGTGGCCGCCCCGCCCGCGCCTAGGCGGTCGCGCTGGTCGCCGCGGGCATCACCGTCCTGCTGGTGCTCCATACGAACCTGACCGAACAGGCCGATCTGCAGGCTGAGGTGACGGCCCGTGAGGTCGCGACCGGCGGCGCTCGAGGCGTCGGTGGAACGGCAGCGGCGGTTCGCCGACCGACGCCTCGCACGAGCTGCGCAGCCCGATCGCGAGCCTGCGCACCCAGCTCGAAGTGGGGATCGCCCACCCGGAGTTGCTGGATGCAGGCGGCGCCGTCGAGGCCGCCGTACGGCTCCAGCAGCTCGCCGCCGACCTGCTGCTGCTCGCCCGGCTGGATGCGGGGGAGGGGCCGAGGGGGCTGGAAATAGCCGGTTCGCGCGGCCAGTTGGCGCGGTGCTCGGGAATCCGCTGGACAATGCCCAGCGGCACGCCGCCGCCGAAGTCCGCGTCACGCTGCGGGCCGAGGGCGGTTGGGCGGTGCTGGAGGTGGCCGACGACGGAGCGGGCGTGCCCGCGGCCGAGCGTGAGCGGATCTTCGAGCGGTTCGTGCGCCTGGACGATGTCCGCAGCCGTGACGACGGGGGCGCCGGTCTCGGCCTCGCCATCGCCCTTGACGTGGCCGAGCGGCACAGCGGGACACCGTCGTACGCGACTCGTGGACGGGCGGCGCGCTGTTCGCACTGCGCCTCCCGGCCTCCGGGCCTCAGGCCCGGGATTCACCCCCTAGCAGCGGCCCCGGTGCGAACGGAGATGCTCGGCGACCGGAGTGAGGTACTCGCGAAGGGCCTCGAGTTCCCCGGGTGGCAGCAGATCGATGAAGTGCCTCCGCACCGACTCGACATGGTGCGGAGCGACCTTCTGCATCGTCTCGGAGCCCAGGTCGGTGAGCACGGCATACAGGCCGCGCCGGTCCGACTCGCAGTGCTCGCGGCGGACCAGACCCGCGTTCTCCATGCGCGTGATCTGGTGGGAGAGTCTGCTCTTGGACTGGAGCGTCGCGGCTGCGAGGTCGCTCATGCGCATCCGCTGCTCTGGTGACTCGGAGAGGTTCACCAGGATCTCGTAGTCGTTGTTGGTCAGTCCGAACGGCTGAAGATCCTTTTCGAGCTGGTGCATCAACAGCTTGTTGACGTCGAGGTGGGTACGCCAGGCCCGCTGCTCCTGGTCGGTGAGCCAGCGGGCATCCGTCTCGGTCTCCATAGATTGATTCTACCTTGGAAAGTTGAATTACGGACTATTGGCTGGTCAGGCAACGTCGTCCGTCCCCCCGAGACGCACGCGTGGGTGTGCACGCGTTCGACGTTACACTCCGCAGACTACCGCTCACAGCCCGAAGCGGCGCTGGAGACCCCCAAGGGAGCCGGGGAGCTGTGGGAGCTGCGGTTGTCCGGGCTGGCCGCCGTGACCGCCGTGACCGCCGCCGGGCACCCCGTCCTGATGCGGTATGGCCCCGGCCTCCCGCTCCGCCATCAGCTGTTCCGTGGACTGCAGCAGCACCTGCCCGGCGCCCACGAACTCGAACTGGTGCTCCTCGCCCGACGCCCCGCCGACGCCCGTCAGCGCCCGCAGGTTGCCGAGCACCCCCCGCAGGTACTGGTGGTCGTAGTGGTGGCAGGGCGAGGGGCAGTCGGCCCAGCCGACCAAGGCCTGGGGATCGACGCGGATGGGCGGATCGACGAAGACGACCGGGCCGTTGGACGCGGCCACGAACTTGCCCGTGCCGATGAGGGTGAGGAAGCCCGGGATGATCGACTGCTTCAGGGCCAGCCCCGGCTGGAAGGCCAGCAGATTGCCGGACCTTATGGTGAGGTTCCCGTCCTCCAGGTCGTAGGAGTTGACGTCGAAGGCCCGGTCGGCGAGCAGCATCTTGCCCTGGCCCTCGGCCACCACCCAGTCCGCGGCGTGCAGGGGCGAGTGGAAGCTGCCCGCGACCAG
The DNA here is from genome assembly GCF_052246385.1 of Streptomyces sp. 8N616. Taxonomy (NCBI): domain Bacteria; kingdom Bacillati; phylum Actinomycetota; class Actinomycetes; order Kitasatosporales; family Streptomycetaceae; genus Streptomyces; species Streptomyces sp. 8N616. Next base: position 171,737 of record NZ_JBQQBY010000016.1, read on the forward strand.
GCGGTCGAGGCGGCCGTGCCCTATGCCGTGGAAGTCGATCCCCCCGTAGTAGGCGATCATCTTGCCCTTCTGCAGGAACCACTGGCCGTTCAGGTCGACGCAGAAGGTGTAGCCATTGACGTTGTCGTCCGCCGGCAATGTGTGTGGGTCGTGGACCACGGGACCACTCACAGCTTCTCCTCCGAGGCTTGGACGAATACCGCGACCGGCAGCGTGCGCGGGTCGAACACGGCGGGCCCTTCCGCCGGATGGGCACTCACAGCTTCTCCTCGGATGCCTGCACGAACACCGTGCCGCTTCCCGACAGTTCGAGCTGGAAGGCCTCGCCGGAGCCGCGGCCCACCATGTCGCGCCAGCCGAGCGCGGTGGACAGCTTGTTGCGTACGTCCCCGTGGTGCGCCACGTACGCCTGCGGGTCGACGTGCACCGGCTGCTGCGGCGTGATCGGCAGCTCGATGACCCCGCCGTGAGCCATCACGGCGACCGCGCCGTGGCCCTTGAGGGTGGTCGTGAACAGCCCCTGGCCGGTGACCTGTCCGCGCACCATCCCCATCACGCCCCCCTGCGAGCCCATGAACATGGTGCCCTGCTGGAGAGTGCCGTCGAAGGCGAGAAGGCGGTCGGCCTCCACGTAGAGCGTGTCGCCCGAGAGGTTGATCACCTGGATGTGGTGGCCGCCGTGGCCGAACATCACCGTGCCGCTGCCCTCCACGCTCATCAGCGGTGCGGCTTCGCCCGCGATCCGCCGGCCGATCATCGAGGTCAGACCGCCCTGTCCGCCCTGGACGTTGGGCGTGAAGGTCACCTCGCCCTTGTACGCGAGCATCGCGCCGCGCTGGCTGAACATCCGCCGGCCGGGCTCGATCTGCGCCTCGACCATCCTGGAGTTGATCTCCCGGAAAGGCATCACGCATCACCGCCGATGGTGTTGCGCTCGCTCGGCTGTACGTACACCAGGCCCTCGCCCTCGAAGCGGATCTGGAAGGCCTCGCCCGAGCCCTCCCCTATGAACGTCCGGAAGTTGACTCCGGACTGGAAGTGCTGGCGCAGATTGCCGGTGTGCGCGATGTACGCACCCGGGTCCACCTGGAGCGGGTACTGCGAGGTCACGCGGAGCACGACGGCCGGCCCGTCCGAGACGATCGCCGCCTGGCCCGTACCCTCGACAGTCGTGGTGAACAGGCCGTTGCCCTGCGAGGTGCCGCGCAGGCCGGTGAAACTCGTCCCCGTGCGCAGCCCGCCGTCGGTGCACAGCAGGTTGCTGGCCTCGACGTACAGCCTCTCGCCGTGCAGTGCCACCAGGTTGATCTCGCTCGCGCGGTCCGCGAAGTAGCAGGTGCCCTTGCCCTTCACCTCCATGACGGTCATCTGCTCGCCGGTGATCCTGCGGGTCACCATGCCGCGCAGCCCCTCGCCGCCGCCGGACAACTTCTTGAACGCCATCTGGCCTTCGTACGCGACCATCGAGCCGTTCTTGGCCTTCACGGTGTCGCCGGTCATGTCAACGGCCAGCACTTTGCTGCCTTGGAGTCGAAACTGAGCCACGCCGCTGACCGTACCGGGGGAGGGGTGCTGCCGGGAGGCTGCCGCCATGTATTGGCTCGTGTATGGGCAGCTGAGCCACGCCGCTGACCGTACCGGGGGAGGGGTTCTGCCGGGAGGCTGCCGCCGTGTATCGGCTCGCGTATGGGCAGCTGAGCCACGCCGCTGACCGTACCGGGGGAGGGGTGCTGCCGGGAGCTGCCGCCGTGTATCGGCTCGCGTATGGGCAACTGAGCCACGCCGCTGACCGTACCGGGGAGGGGGTCCGACCGAGAGATACCCGGGGAACCGGGAACACCCGGGGAAGGAGACCGGCCCGAAGGCTGTCACAATGGACTCGCTTGTGCGTCCATTCACAAACTCGAAGAGGATTCTCCCCGTGGACATCAAGACGGCCTCCGCCATCCGCCGACTGCGCCTGGTCTCCGCCCCCGAAGCGGTGTCCTTCCTGCTGCTGCTCGTGTGCTCGGTCCTCAAGCGCACCACCGAGTTCAACGCGGTCCCGGTCATGGGCGCCGTCCACGGCGTCCTCTTCATCCTCTATGTCCTCTTCTGGGCGGACGCCTGGAACCGCACCAAGTGGTCCGTGAAGACCGCGGCGCTCTACTTCGTGCTGTCGGTCCTGCCGACCGGCGGGTTCTTCGCCGAGCGGAAGCTGAAGCGCGAGGCCGAGGACGGCGTCATCGCCGCCCGCGCCCGTAAGGAAGCGGCGGCCGAGGCGTGATCGTCGCCTTCTCGGTCACCCCGCTTGGCGTCGGAGAGGACGTGGGGGAGTACGTCGCCGACGCCGTGCGCGTGGTCCGCGAGTCCGGGCTGCCGAACCGTACGGACGCGATGTTCACCTCGGTCGAGGGCGAGTGGGACGAGGTCATGGACGTCGTGAAGCGCGCCGTCGCCGCGGTCGAGGCCCGGGCGCCCCGCGTATCGCTCGTCCTCAAGGCCGACGTCAGGCCCGGCGTCACGGACGGCCTGACGTCGAAGGTCGAGACCGTGGAACGCCACCTCGCGGACTGACCGCGCCGGGGTGGTGCTGCAGGGCGATGCCCAGCGGCGTGCGCTCGTACAGCACTTGGTGGCCCAGGCGGTGCGAGGTCAGCAGGCCCGCCCGGCGCAGGGCCGACAGGTGCGCCGATACGGAGGACGGGGCGAGGCCGAGGCGCCGGGCGAGCGCGGTCGTCGTCGCGGGCTCGGCGAGCGCGGCGAGGACGCTGGCGCGGCCCCGGCCGAGCAGCGCCGCCAGAGCCTCGTGCGGCCCGTCGTCGGGCTCGGCCCACAGGCCGCCGGTCCCGCGCGCCGGATAGACCACCGTCGGCGCCCCAGAAGTCCCGCCGCCGGAGGCGGGCGGTGGCTCGAATCCGCCCACCACGTCCGGCCGGACGAAGACGCTCGGCAGCAGTACGAGCCCGCTCCCGCCCGTGAGGCCGAGCTGTTCGCGGTCGCCGTTGTCGTTGCCGTTGCCGTTGCCCTCGGCGTTGCCCTTGCCGTTGCCCTCGGCGTTGCCCTTGCCGTCGTCGTCGCCGTCCGCGGAGCCGTCTCGGATGGTCAGTGTCCCGCCGGACCAGGAGAGCCGCGGGTGCAGCTCGCGGAAGAGCCGCTCGGGGCCACCGTCCGCGAGGTGCTGGGAGTGGAAGGCGATGTCCGCCTCCAATAGGCCCCGTAGCCAGGGCCAGTCCGGGGCGATCAGCGCCTTCCAGGCCAGCTCCAGCAGGTCCGCCGATTCGCGTACGGCCCGCCCGGGGTCGGCGAGCATGGCCCGGCCGCGCGGGCTGCCGGCCGCGCCCGGGGTCTCGGCGAGCGTCCGGGACAGGTCGTCGTACGCCCGCCCGGGGTCAGTGTTCCGTACGTACGCCAGCTCGTCGTCGATCGCGGTGACGGGGCCGCCGGGCGGCGGGCACAGGAAGTCCGCGGTGCGGCCCCGCTCCGGCAGCAGCAGCCACAGCGGCCGCAGGTCGAGCCCGGCCGCGGCGGTCCTGACGCGGCGCAGCCACGGCAGGTGGGAGCTGTGCCGCAGCGGGCCCCCGAGAGTGCGCACCGCCTCCCGCACCTCCCAGAGGGGGGAGACGGCGAACCGGCAGTGCAGCGGATTCGCGCCCGCGAAGCGGATGTGGAACGGCACGCGACGGCCCTCCTTCCGGACCGGATGGTCGGCTCGGCCCGAAAACATTGCGTCGCCGCGCATCTACCCAGTGGATATGCCGGGCATGTCTCTCTTTACGCAGGCAGAAGGGCGGAATGTGAGGGGGCTGATTGGCCAGGAACGGTGTCTTCGCTGAACGGGACGGCGTCCGGGCCGGTGTCCGGGAGGTGCCCGGGTCGGTGTCCGGGACGGCGTTCCGGCAATCCGGAGCGTGAGACGGGGCTGACCGCCATGTGACCGGCCGCTAAGGTCGGAGGCGTGCCCAAGCCGCTCAGCCTGCCCTTCGACCCCATCGCCCGCGCCGATGAACTCTGGAAGCAGCGATGGGGTTCCGTGCCGTCGATGGCCGCGATCACCTCGATCATGCGCGCCCACCAGATCCTGCTCGCGAAGGTCGACGCGGTCGTCAAGCCGTACGGTCTGACCTTCGCGCGCTACGAGGCGCTGGTGCTGCTCACCTTCAGCAAGGCCGGTGAGCTGCCCATGTCCAAGATCGGCGAGCGGCTCATGGTCCATCCCACGTCCGTGACCAACACCGTGGACCGGCTGGTGAGGTCGGGTCTGGTCGACAAGCGGCCGAATCCCAACGACGGGCGCGGGACGCTGGCCTCCATCACCGACAAGGGCCGCAAGGTCGTGGAGGACGCGACGCGCGATCTGATGGCGATGGACTTCGGGCTCGGCGTGTACGACGCCGAGGAGTGCGCGGAGATCTTCGCGATGCTGCGGCCGCTGCGGATCGCGGCGGAGGACTTCGAGGAGCAGTAGGGGGCTTCGAGGAGCGGCACGGCCTACGAGGAGCGGCACGGCCTACGAGGAGCGGCACGGCCTACGAGGAGCGGCACGGCCTACTAGGAGCGTTGGGGCCCCGGGCCCGCGCGAAGATCGCCCGGAACCTGCGGTTACGCTCGTATGCCATGAAGAAGAGCGTGCTGACCCGTTACCGGGTGATGGCCTACGTCACCGCCGTGATGCTGCTGGTGCTGTGCACCTGCATGATCTTCAAGTACGGCTTCGACAAGGGCGCCGACGTCACGTTCGTGGTCTCGCAGATCCACGGCGTGCTCTACATCGTCTACCTGGTCTTCGCCTTCGACCTGGGCTCCAAGGCGAAGTGGAGCTTCGGCAAGCTGCTCTGGGTGCTGCTCTCCGGCACGATTCCGACCGCTGCCTTCTTCGTTGAGCGCAAGGTTTCTGCGGAGGTGTCGCCGCTGGTCGGCGGGGTTGCGGCGGGGCCGGTCAAGGCGTAGCAGAAGCTGCTGAGCGCAGGGTCTCTGCGGAGGTGTCGCCGCTGGTCGGCGGGGTTGCGGCGGGGCCGGTCAAGGCGTAGCAGAAGCTGCTGAGCGCAGGGTCTCTGCGGAGGTGTCGCCGCTGGTCGGCCGGGTAGCGGCGGGGCCGGTCAAGGCCTGACGGGAGCCGCCCGCGCGAGGCGCGGGGCCGCTCTCCTGTCGACAGTTACTAGGACGTCCTAGTAAATTCGGAGGTATGAACGCCGACGCCATCGAGGAGGGCCGCCGCCGCTGGCAGGCCCGGTACGACGCCTCCCGCACGCGGGACGCGGACTTCAGCACGCTCTCCGGAGACCCGGTCGAGCCCGTCTACGGCCCGCCGCCAGGCGGCTCCGTGCCGGGCTTCGAGCGGATCGGCTGGCCCGGCGAGTACCCCTTCACCCGCGGCCTCTACGCCACCGGCTACCGCGGCCGCACCTGGACCATCCGCCAGTTCGCGGGCTTCGGCAACGCCGAGCAGACGAACGAGCGCTACAAGATGATCCTGGCCAACGGCGGTGGCGGGCTCAGCGTGGCCTTCGATATGCCCACCCTGATGGGCCGGGACTCCGACGACCCGCGCTCGCTCGGCGAGGTCGGCCACTGCGGCGTCGCCATCGACTCGGCCGCCGACATGGAGGTCCTGTTCAAGGACATCCCGCTCGGCGATGTGACCACCTCGATGACGATCAGCGGGCCAGCGGTCCCCGTCTTCTGCATGTACCTCGTCGCCGCCGAGCGGCAGGGCGCCGACCCGGCCGTCCTCAACGGCACGCTGCAGACCGACATCTTCAAGGAGTACATCGCGCAGAAGGAGTGGCTGTTCCAGCCCGAGCCCCATCTGCGCCTGATCGGCGACCTGATGGAGCACTGCACCCGCTCCATCCCCGCGTACAAGCCTCTCTCGGTCTCCGGTTACCACATCCGCGAGGCCGGCGCGACGGCCGCGCAGGAGCTCGCGTACACCCTCGCCGACGGCTTCGGCTACGTCGAGCTGGGCCTCTCCCGCGGGCTCGACGTCAACACCTTCGCGCCCGGCCTCTCGTTCTTCTTCGACGCCCACGTCGACTTCTTCGAGGAGATCGCCAAGTTCCGCGCGGCCCGCCGCATCTGGGCCCGGTGGATGCGTGATGTGTACGGCGCGACGTCCGAGAAGGCGCAGTGGCTGCGCTTCCACACCCAGACCGCCGGTGTCTCGCTGACCGCCCAGCAGCCGTACAACAACGTCGTACGGACCGCGGTCGAGGCCCTTGCGGCGGTGCTGGGCGGCACCAACTCCCTCCACACCAACGCCCTCGACGAGACCCTCGCGCTGCCGAGCGAGCAGGCCGCCGAGATCGCGCTGCGCACCCAGCAGGTGCTGATGGAGGAGACCGGCGTCGGCAACGTGGCCGACCCGCTGGGCGGCTCCTGGTACGTCGAGGCGCTGACCGACCGCATGGAGGCCGACGCCGAGCGGATCTTCGACCAGATCAAGGAGCGGGGCCTGCGGGCGCATCCGGACGGTCAGCACCCGATCGGGCCGATGACCTCCGGCATCCTGCGCGGCATCGAGGACGGCTGGTTCACCGGCGAGATCGCCGAGTCCGCCTTCCGGTATCAGCAGGCGCTGGAGAAGGGCGACAAGAGGGTCGTCGGCGTCAACTGCCACACCGGCTCGGTCACCGGCGACCTGGAGATCCTGCGGGTCAGCCACGAGGTCGAGCGCGAGCAGGTGCGCGTACTGGCCGATCGCAAGGCCGCCCGGGACGACGCCACGGTGCGCCGGGCTCTGGACGGGATGCTCGCCGCCGCCCGCAACGGCGGCAACATGATCGAGCCGATGCTGGACGCCGTACGGGCCGAGGCCACGCTCGGCGAGATCTGCGAGGCGCTGCGCGAGGAGTGGGGGGTCTACACGGAGCCGGCAGGTTTTTGAGGGCCGTGCGGGGACCGGTCCGTGACGTGCTGCGCGAGGAGTGGGGGTGTACACGGAGCCGGCAGGTTTCCAGCCCGGCGAAGTGGGCCGTTCCGCGGCCCGCGGCTTCAGCCCGGCGGAGCCGCCTGACCGATGGCCCCCAGTCCGCCCAGCAGCACCGCCGTGAACTCCGCCGCCCACCGCGCGTCCACCGGCTCGCCGCTCACCAGCGCGCGGTGCACCACCGCGCCCGCTATCACGTCGAAGATCAGGTCCACGGCGCGGGCCGCCGCCGCCTCGCCCTCCGCACCGGGGGCGTCCGGCGGCAGCTCGCCGCGCGCCTGGGCGCGGTGCCGACCCATCACGACCAGCCGCTTCTGACGGTCGACGATCGCCGCACGGATCCGCCCGCGCAGGGCCTCGTCCCGGGTGGATTCGGCGACGACCGCCATCAGCGCCGTCTTGGTCTCCGGCCGCTCCAGCAGCGCCGCGAACTGCTGCACCACGCCCTCGACGTCCGCCTGCAACCCGCCCAGGTCGGGCAGTTCCAGTTCGTCGAAGAGAACCGCGACCGCGTCCACGACGAGCTCGTTCTTGTTCGCCCAGCGGCGGTAGAGCGTGGTCTTGGCGACCCCGGCGCGCGCCGCGACGTCGCCCATGGACAGCTTCCCCCAGCCGAGCTCGACAAGCGCCGCCCGAGTCGCGTCGAGGATCGCCCGGTCGGCTTCGGCGCTGCGGGGGCGGCCGGTTCGGGTGGAGCTGCCGGTTCCGGTGGGGCTGCTCGTTCGGTCGGCCCGGTCGGTCCGGTCGGCTTCGGCGCTGCGGGGGCGGCCGGTAGGCGTGGAGCTGCCCGTACGGCTGGTGGTGGTGCACATGCGGGCGACCCTACCCCCGGGTAAGCCGAGGGGGGGTTGCCCAGTCGGGGGTGCGAGGAGATACGCTACGGCTCGTAGCGAAAGGGCGTTCAGCCCTCGCGACGACCACTGGCGCACGGGTGGGGACCCAGCGCCGATCAAAGCGCGGCGGACCACGACGACCACGGGGCGGAACAAGCGCTTTTCCGATCTCTGCGCGGAAGGGGGAGGATGTACTCATGCAGCCACGGAACATGTCCATGAGCGGAGTCGTCGACCTCGCCGCGGTGAAGGCCGCCGGGGAAGCCAAGCAGAAGGCGGAGCAGGCGCGGGCCGAAGCGGCCCGGGGCGGCGGTCAGGGAGCCGCTCCCGGCCGTCTGGTCTATGACGTCGACGAGGCGGGATTCGAGCGGGACGTCCTCCAGCGGTCCGCCGAGGTGCCCGTCGTCATCGACTTCTGGGCCGAGTGGTGCGAGCCGTGCAAACAGCTGAGCCCGCTGCTGGAACGCCTCGCGGCCGACTACGCCGGCCGGTTCGTGCTCGCCAAGATCGATGTCGACAGTAACCAGATGCTCTTCCAGCAGTTCGGCGTGCAGGGCATTCCCGCGGTCTTCGCGGTGATCGCGGGCCAGGCGCTGCCGCTGTTCCAGGGTGCCGCCCCGGAGGCGCAGATCCGGCAGGTGCTCGACCAGTTGATCCAGGCGGCCGAGCAGCGCTTCGGGATCGTCGGTGCACCGGTCGAACCGGGTGAGTCGGACGAAACGGACGCAGGTGAAGCGCAGGCGCAGGCCGGTCCGGCAGAGCCCGCGGGCCCGTACGACACCGCGCTGGCCGCCGCCCACCAGGCGCTCGACTCGGGCGACCTCGGCGGCGCGATCCAGGCGTACCAGAACGTGCTGGCCGACGACCCGGCCAACCCCGAGGCGAAGCTGGGCCTGGCCCAGGCCGAACTCCTCCGCCGGGTCCAGGAGCTGGACCCGCAGGCGGTGCGCAAGGCCGCGGCCGACAACCCGGGCGACGTCGCCGCCCAGCTCGACGCCGCCGACCTCGACCTGGTGGGCGGGCACGTCGAGGACGCCTTCGGGCGCCTCGTCGAAACCGTCAAGCGCACGGCGGGAGAAGACCGGGACCGGGCGCGGGTCCGGCTCCTGGAGCTGTTCGAGGTGATCGGCGGTGACGACCCGCGCGTAGCCGCTGCACGGAGTTCACTCGCGCGCGTGCTGTTCTGACCGAGCTGACCGGACTGACCTGGAAGGAGTGCCCCGCGCGTACCCGCCGCACGAAGCGCGCTCGCACGCGTGCTCTTCTGACCGAGTTGACCGGGCCTGAAGGGGGTGCCCCGGGGGTAGCCAGCCGCCGCGCGAAGCGCGCTCGCGCGCGTGCTGTCAGCCCGGCGCAGGAGTAGCCCCCGGCCCGCCGGGAAAAAATCTCCCCGGCGACCGACGGATGGGGCGCCCGTCCGCGTAGAGCAGGTGACGGCCGCTATGCCGCCACCGTGCCCCGGCCCGGGGAAGGCTGACTTACTGTCGCCCCGGGCGGCTCAGTGATCACAGCGGCCGCGCTTTACCAAAACTTGGTAATCGCGGCCGCTGTTACTTGCAGTAAGAGAAGCGCGGAGTCTTGTCCGCGTATGTGCCAATTACTCCTCCGTAATCGGACGTTGAGGCGGCGACCCTCCGTGGCCGTCCGAGATGCATCGGCCATAGATCGGTTATCGGTCCGTTACTAGCCAGTAACGCGGCCCTTGTGCACGACCGGGTTGATGCAGCACGATCGGCCACGCTCGGTCCATCCCCCGCAGTCCGGCAACCAGTCGCCCTGTGGGGTTCCTGGGTCCCCACCGAGCAGTCCGGCGGCAGTGGCGCCGGACTTTGGACAGGGGGGTCTCTGCCGTCACCCGGCAGGGCCTGTCCAGAGGTTGCGCGAGAGCGTGGCCAGTGGTTGTCGCTCGGGGGTGATCGCCGGTGTGTCGGGTGTGGTTTTCGCGTCTCCCGAGTACGACGGCGCTCTCCTTCCCGAGGACGTAGCACTTCTCCCATCCCAGGCCGGGTCGTCCCACCGACCCCGCCGGAGATGTACGTCCGAGAAGGAGGAAAGTCATGGAGTCCCTGGCACGTGGCGGGACCAGATGGAAGCGGTTCGCCGTTGTGATGGTGCCCAGCGTCGCGGCTACGGCCGCGATCGGTGTGGCCCTTTCGCAGGGTGCGCTCGCGGCATCGTTCAGCGTGTCCGGCCAGCAGTTCAAGGTCGCGGCTGAGCGGCTCGAGGGTAAGGGCTTCGTCCAGTACGGGGCCTACGACACCCAGGTCGGCGGGAAGAACGTGCCCGTTGCGGTCTCCGCGTTCAAGAGCGCGAAGATCAACAAGATGTGCCAGTCCGTCGTCACGCCGGACATCCCGCTCATCGGCACGGTCACGCTGCAGCTCAACGCCGGTGGCGACGCTCCGGTCGAGGCCGAGAACCTGTACATCGACGTGGCGCAGTTGGATGCCAACGCCACGTTCAAGAACATCAACATCGGTATCGCCGCCGGTGCCAGCACCAAGGGCCCCGGCATCAAGAAGGGCGATCACGCGAGCCCTGCCGGCTTCGCTCAGGAGGCCGACAGCGCCACCCTGACCGACGTCAAGCAGACCGCGTGGGCCACCAGCGCCGGAACCTTCAAACTGAGCGGGCTCAGCATGAGGCTCCACAAGGGCGTCAAGGAGTGCTACTAGCACTCGCCGGGCGGGTGGGGAGCCCACGTTTCCCGCCCGCCCACCCCCTGATCTGTTGTAACA